>CAYHKX010000086.1:0-3534 GCA_964357305.1 uncultured Gammaproteobacteria bacterium
CGACTCGTTGCACCGTAAACGCACCGTGCTCTCTAAGGGCGCCCCATTCAAGCGTGGCGTGTGTGTGAAGGTCACCACCATGACCCCAAAGAAGCCAAACTCGGCTTTGCGTAAAATCGCGCGTATTCGTCTCTCCAACGGGACGGAAGTCACGGCCTACATTCCTGGCGAAGGTCACGGTTTGCAGGAACACTCGATTGTCATGATCCGCGGTGGTCGTGTGAAAGACTTGCCAGGTGTGCGCTATCACATTGTTCGCGGTCGCTATGACGCAACGGGTGTGGATGGTCGCAACCGTGGTCGGTCGAAGTACGGTACGAAGCGTCCGAAGGTAGCAAAAAAGAAATAAGTCACGTTCGATCTAATCAAAGACGATGAGTACCACAGCCACGTGGGAAGAACATCGTCGCCAAAAGGAATATAATATGCGTGGTAAAGCCGCCCCAAAGCGCAGCCTTGCTCCTGATGCCAAATACGGGAGCATTTTGGTTGCCAAACTCGTCAATTACGTTATGGAAAGTGGAAAGAAGAGTATCGCACGCGGTATTGTGTATGATGCCTTCGAGATTATTGCAACGGAAACGAAACAGGATCCGTTGGAGGTCTTCGATACCGCTATTAAAAATGTTACGCCAGCCGTAGAGGTGAAGTCGAAACGTGTTGGTGGTGCGAACTACCAGGTGCCAATGCCTGTGCGTGGTGATCGTCGTTATGCGTTGGCATACCGCTGGATTCTTACCGCAGCGCGTGGCAAGAAGGGTCGTCCAATGTGCGAGAAGCTTGCGGAAGAATTGATTGCAGCTTCAAAGAACGAAGGCGACGCAGTGAAAAAGAAATTGGATGTTCAACGTATGGCAGAGGCGAACCGCGCTTTTGCTCACCTCGCCCGATAAACCTTCGATCTTTTCTCTTATATGCAACGTGATTATCCATTAGATCGTGTACGAAATATCGGAATCATTGCGCACATCGACGCCGGCAAAACGACGACGACGGAGCGTGTGTTGTATTACACCGGAAAGAAACACAAAATCGGTGAAGTACACGAAGGTGAAGCGACTATGGACTGGATGGAGCAGGAGCAAGAGCGAGGAATCACGATCACTGCAGCTGCGACCACGTGTTTCTGGAAAGATCACCGCATCAACATCATTGACACCCCTGGTCACGTGGATTTCACGGTGGAAGTTGAGCGTTCGCTTCGTGTGCTCGACGGCGGCGTGACGGTGTTTGACGGCGTTGCTGGCGTGGAGCCACAGTCAGAAACCGTTTGGCACCAGGCTGATAAGTACGGCGTGCCACGCGTGTGTTTTATCAATAAGCTGGATCGTACCGGTGCAGACTTTTATAAGGACGTGGATTCAATTCGTAAGCGTCTCGCGCCAAATGCGTATCCGATTCAGCTGCCAATTGGTACGGAGGGCGAATTCGTCGGCATGATCGATCTATTGCTCCGCAAAGCATTCATCTACAAGGATGATATGGGAAAGGTGGTTGATGAAATCGAAATTCCAGAGGAGTATAAAGAAAAGGCAGAGCAGTACCGCAAGGAACTTGTTGAAGCGATTGTTGCAGAAGACGAGGGATTGCTCGAGCGCTTCTTTGCTGGTGAAGAGATTCCAGTTCCAGAACTGAAGGTTGCGCTTCGCAAGGGCGTTGTCGCGTTGAAGATTTTCCCAATTCTCTGTGGATCAGCGCTGAAGAACAAAGGTGTTCAGCAGATGCTTGATGCTGTTGTTGACTATCTGCCTTCGCCAATGGATGTCCCACCAATTACGGGATTTGATCCAGATGACAAAGAGCATCTCATTGCGTGTCCACCAAAGGATGACTCGCCATTTGCCGCGCTTGCGTTCAAGATTGCTGCAGATCCATTCGTTGGAAAGCTTGCGTTCTTCCGTGTGTACTCCGGGACATTGAAAGCGGGAACGTACGTGTTGAACACGGCGACGGGCGATAAGGAACGTATTTCTCGTATCGTGCGTTTGCATGCAAACAGCCGCGAAGACGTGGAAGAAGTGTTTGCGGGTGAAATTGCCGCAGCCGTGGGATTGAAGGGCACGACAACCGGTCACACACTTTGCGATGTTGATCATCCTGTCGTGCTTGAGTCGATCGTCTTCCCAGAGCCAGTCATTTCTCAGGCGCTTGAGCCAAAGACGAAGGCAGACCAGGAAAAGATGGGCGTTGCGCTTCAGAAACTGAAGGAAGAAGACCCAACGTTCCATGTGCATACTGATGCGGATTCCAACCAGACGATCATCGCTGGTATGGGAGAACTCCACTTGGAAATCATGGTGGACCGTATGAAGCGTGAATACGGTGTAGAGGCTAACGTTGGCCGCCCACAGGTTGCCTACCGTGAAACCATTCGGAGTTCTGCTGAAGGTGAAGGAAAGTACGTGAAGCAGTCTGGTGGACGTGGTCAGTACGGACATGCATGGTTGCGTGTGGAACCAAACACGGAACCTGATGCAAAGAACTTTGAGTTCTTTGAAGAAACAAAGGGTGGTTCGATTCCTCGCGAATACATTCCAGCAATCGAAAAGGGTGCGCGTGAAGCGATGGACCGCGGTGTTATCGCCGGATTCCCACTCATCAACATTAAAGTCACCGTGTTCGACGGTTCGTATCATGATGTTGACTCGAACGAAGCAGCCTTCAAAATGGCGGGAAGCATGGCGTTCCAAGCGGCGGTTAAGGAAGCAAAACCAGTGTTGCTCGAGCCAGTCATGAAAGTGGAAGCAGTGACGCCAGATGAATTCATGGGTTCTGTCGTCGGCGACTTGAACAGCAAGCGCGGCCAGATTCAGGAAATGGGCGACCGTGGAAACATTAAGTTCGTGAAAGCGCTCGTCCCACTCGCAGAAATGTTCGGCTACTCCACCGCACTTCGCTCGATGACCCAAGGACGCGCAAGCTACTCCATGGAATTCGGTCAGTACATGGAAGTGCCAAGCAACGTGCAGAAAGCAATCGTTGAGCAGCGCATGGGCAAGTAACTCGTTAAAAGATCGAAAAAGTATTTTAACGAGTTATCCTGAGCCCGATGAATATCGGCGAAGGATCTACCACAGGCAGGGCTTCCACGCCCTGCTTTTGGTTTTTTGAGGGCGGATTTTTCGAATGACGATTCGGTGCATCGATTCTAGGTGAATGTCATGTTACGATTACTGATATGCATAAACTTTTTAGATTGCTTGCTTTGTTTTTTGGAATTTTAGGGATTGGTTATAATGTGAAATATACATTCGAGGTCATTTTTTCTTTGAATGAGCAAGGCATTCCATTTTGGTATTTGATAATAATTACAATCTTGGGCTTGTTTCTATTTCCCATGCTCTCCGTGAGTGTTCTTTCCCCGATCATTCCGTATTATGCTTTGAAACAAATAAGTGGTTTTTGGAGTATGATGTTCAAATTTATCGGTGGTTTTTTGGGAGCAACTTTAATTTCTAATTTTGGGATAGTCCTTTGGTTTGTTGTAGTTAGTTTGGTTTACGGCTGGTTATAGAGCTCTCTTGCCCTTTCTGT
>CAYHKX010000087.1:0-3508 GCA_964357305.1 uncultured Gammaproteobacteria bacterium
CGGCGAGCGAAGATGCCGTGGCTTTTCGCAGCGATGTGATGAATGCTCCTGAATATCTTTGCATACAAAACGAGATTAAGATGTTTGTAGACCAGTATAGCACCGTTGTACTCCTTCCCACACACTCCTGGGGAAAAGCTCAGCCACTCACAGGACTGAAAGGAAAATGCCTGTCACAAGGATACCAAAGAGAAATCCCGTTAAAACGTCAGTAAGGAAATGAACGCCCACAATAATTCGAGAACATCCAATACCCAAGGCAAGAAGCACCATCACAACGGTCAGTACGACCCCAATTAGTCCGAGCGGGAACGCCGCAGCACTGATTACTGTAGCAAGCGCCATGGATCCGGAGGAGTGTGCGGATGGGAAAGACGGCGTTCGGCGCCACATCACAATTTTAGCCATTGCAATTGGTGGACGCTCGCGACGAACGATCTGCTGCAGGCCGAGCGTGAGCACATGCGTCAGTACAACTGGAAGCAAAAGAACAACAATCGACAAGCGCCCAATGGACACGAGAAAAAGCGCAACAATTGCAAATCCCCACATGCCATACGAGGACAAAAAAATCCACAACGGCAAGGTTGATTGCCCTGCGTTGCGAATGCGTTCGGTAAGGTGATGATCGAAGTGGAACATAGGGGAGGACGTCGGACGTGGGACGTTGAGTGAATCGATTATCCGTCATCCTGAGTGCAACGAAGGATCTTCGAGGGATTCTTTAAGACTGTTCTTCAGCGCCTGGATCCCTTCATGCGTTTTTTTGATGCCAGCGAGGACTCCTGGAGCATTCGGTGGCGGGACGAGGTTCTTCTTTGCGAATTCACATTCATTGACGAGTGGACACGCCCAGCACCGCGGCGTTGCAACGCAAATGGTACGCCCGAACGGAACAAAGACGCGGTTCACAATGTGCTGCATGGATTTCGGCACAATCTTCAGCAATGCACGTTCGGTGGCTTCGACAGTCCTGGCCTTTACCCACCCGAGTCTATTCACCACACGGAACACATGCGTATCCACAGCGATTGCCGGCGTATTGAATATTGCAGCAAGCAAAACACTTGCCGTTTTTCGTCCAACACCAGGCAATCGTACCAGATGTTCCATCGTCGTCGGCACTTCCCCACCGAACTCCCCCACAATCATGCGTGCCATACGCGAAAGATTACGCGCCTTGTGTTTGTACATGCCGATGGTGTTTATTTTGGCAGTACTCTGCGGGATCGATGCTGCTGCGAGCGCTTGCACCGTTGGAAACGCTGCAAAAAACGTCGGCGCGAGCTTCAAAATCTGTTCATCCCTCGTGCGCGCACTCAGCGCAACCATCACCACCATATGGTACGGCGTACCAACGTGAAGAGCTCCGGAGTCGGGGTAGAGAGCGGAGAGCTTGGTAAGGGTTTTTATGGGATCGATCATATTGCACCTCCCCCTAGCCCCCTCCTTGGTAAGGAGGGTGTCGGGGGAGGTTCAAAGTAGTGGCGTACCCGTCATCTCGTGGGGCTGTGGAATCCCGAGAATTGCAAGCATTGTTGGGGCGACGTCGGCGAGTATGCCACATGAGGGCATGAGCGACAGGTCGCCGTCGGGGGCATCACCCGCAATGGACGGCTTGCCTTCAAATTGTTTACCGATGATCCAAAACGGCACCGGATTCGTGGAGTGCTCTTTGTCGATATCGTGCGTTTGCACATTCAAAACCTCTTCGCCATTGCCATGATCTGCCGTAATCAGGACAACACCATTTTTTGCAAGTGTTGCGGCAACAATCTCCCCCACACATCCATCGATCACTTCAACCGCCTGAATGGTGGCTGACAAATCGCCGGTGTGTCCCACCATGTCTACGTTGGCAAAGTTTGCAATGATGACGTCGTAATTTTCTCGACCCACTTCTTCCACAATCTTCGCGGTAATCGCCGGTGCACTCATGGCTGGCTGTTCCGCGTACGACGACACGTGTGGCGACGGAATAAGCGCGCGATCTTCATGCGGAAACGGCTCTTCACGTGTGCCGTTAAAAAAGAATGTCACGTGCGCGTACTTCTCGGTTTCTGCAACGTGCAACTGTACAAGTCCCGCATTCGAAATCACTTCACTGAGTGGATTCATTACTTTCTCCGGCGCAAATGCCACCGTGACTGGCAATCCGCTTTCATACTCCGTCATCGTCACAAACAACAAATCATGAATCGGCTCGCGAGGAAAGGATTCAAACACCGGCATCACAAAGGCCTTCGTCATTTCACGCGAACGATCTGGACGAAAATTCCAACAGATCATTGCGTCGTTTGGTTTTACCGTCGCGATCGGTTTTCCATATTTTTGGAGCACTGTTGGTACAAACTCTTCATCGTACACTTCACGGGCATACGAAAGCTCGAGCGCGTCCACGGGATCCTCCGCAACATGTTCAGATTGACCAAGCGCCATGGCGTTATACGCCTTCTCAATTCTGTCCCAACGATTGTCACGATCCATCGCGTAAAAACGACCGCACATCGTCGCCAACTGACCAACGCCAATTTCCTTCATGTGAGCCACCGCGTTCTTCACGAAATCTACTCCAGAATTGTATAGCGTATCGCGGCCGTCTAGCACCGCGTGCACCGCAACGTCCTTCACGCCAGCAGCTTTGGCCATGCGCAACAATGCATAACAATGTTCATCGAACCCATGTACTTTTCCAGACGACAGAATACCCACGAGGTGTAGCGTACCGCCTGTCGCTTTTACCTTCTCGATTGCACTCACGAGCCCAGGATTCTGCATAAACTCTCCGCTCGCAATAGATTTCGTCAACCGAGGCAGCGTTTGATAATACACACGGCCAGCACCAATAACGAGATGACCAACCTCACTGTTCCCCATCTCGCCCCAGTTGAGTCCGACTGCTTCACCGGACGCACGCAAGGTCATACTTGGATAGCGCTGCGTGAGCATGTGTAATGTGGGCGTATGCGCACGAGTAATCGCATTTCCTTCTGAATCTGGCGCGATACCAAACCCATCTAACACCAAAAGAACCACAGGACGTGGGCGTTGGAAATTTCCTGATTGATCAGGCGACATAGTAGGGACAGTATAGCAGGAGGAAGGACGCCCTACCCCCTACCTCACTGCAACCACATCACTTCCCACCTTCACAAATGCTGACGGGGCAAGTGGCCGCAGGCCTAAGAATGCTTCGCGCGTTTTTACGCTTTGCACGGAACGAAGTTTTGCAATCTGCATGTCGAGTCGATCACGTTCATGGCGCAGCTCTACGTTGCGTACTTGTAAGTCGCGAATCGCGTAGCCCCTTGTTGCAGCCGCGTTCACTTGCCCAACATACAGCACGCCGAATGCAATCATGCATCCGGCGGTAAGCACCGAAAGGACACGTGGATTTTTTATCACGCGTCGAAGTAATGAAAGCTTGCCTCCTTGCACCTCCATAGTTTAGCTTCAGTCATTGCGAGGCCAGTAATTCTGTCGGCCGAAGCAATCTAGGCTCACCTGG
>CAYHKX010000088.1:0-3396 GCA_964357305.1 uncultured Gammaproteobacteria bacterium
TGCATTCTGGAAGTAAATGGATCCGTACGCTTCGCCATCCATGCCACTGTCGTACCCGGCGTCGACGAGTGCCCACGCCTTACGTTCTTCCTTTGCCTTACACTCAATAAACATCATGATGTCTGGATGACTCACGTTCAAAATGACCATCTTTGCCGCGCGACGCGTCTTTCCACCAGACTTCACAATACCCGCAAACGAATCAAGTCCCTTCATGAAGCTCACCGGACCGGATGATCGACCATTACTCCCACCAAGATATTCTTGCGACGAACGGAGATTCGATAAGTTCGATCCGGTTCCAGAGCCCTGTTTGAACAGCATGCTCTCTGTTGCAGTGAGATGAAGGATTGAACGCATGTCGTCTTCAACGCTGTTAATGAAACATGCCGAGCATTGTGGATGCGGGTTAATCCCAACGTTAAACCATACCGGTGAGTTAAACGCCGCCATTTGGTTTACAAGAATCCACGTCAGTTCGTCCTCGAAAATTTGCGCATCTTTTGCCGTAGCGAAGTATCCATCCTTACGGCCCCAGTTCGCCATTGTGACGGAAACGCGACTCATGAGCTGCTTCATGGACGTTTCGCGCTCCGGCGTGCCGACCTTCCCACGGAAATATTTTTGCGCCACGATGTTTACGGACGTTTGGCTCCACGTCGACGGAACCTCGATATCCGTCTGTTCGAACACCTTCTCACCTTTTTCGTTGGTAATGACGGCCGTGCGTTTTTCCCACGTTAATACATCGTACGGGTGAACACCTTCTTTTGTGTAATATCGGTCCATGGTGATGCCCTTGCCATACTGTTCCGCCACCTGAGCAACCACGTTCTTGTGATAGGAGAGGTACACGCGCGCGACATGAACGAGATTATTATCAATAAACGCCACCGCAATGGTTTCACGAATTGCGCCCGTGGTTGGCGTTGCGTGGCCATTGTACTGACGCTGCAAACGTGACAACACGTTCGCGGTGATGCGCGGGACGTACCGCGGCATGTCCTTCTCCTTAAACCCCGCCTCCTTTAACGACTTCGAAATCGAGCGCTCAATTTTTTGTGCGGAAAAGCCTTCATGCGGCCCGGAGCGCTTCACAACCTCCTTCAGCGAAGTCATGTAGTCGTACACGGCATCTGCGACAGTGGCGATGGTTTCCTGAACGGCATGTTTGGTGTTCACGGTTGATGAGGACATAGTGGAAATCAGAGGGCGTAGTACGTAGGGCGTAGTACGTAGCCGAGCGTAAAATTGAAGAATGAATTTCCGTCATCCTGAACGCAGCGAAGCATCTCAGGTGAACCGGAGATGTTTCGCTTCGTTCAACATGACTGATGTACGCGATTTGGGACGAAAATAATCCCGTGAGGGACTGTAAAAAGTTTCCCTCCATCGACGTTGCAACACAACGTATTGTGCTGCACTGGCGAGTATAGCACTACATGTTGTGTTGCTTTGATTTCCTATCCACCAAAAGTAGTGGATAACTCCTTACGAAAATTCTGCACGAAAAATATCAAGAAAATCTGCACCATTCCCCGCCCACGAACCAGGTCAAGTGGGCCTATCCACGGGGATAAGTTCGACGTCTACCGATCAATAACTCCACTCCCAATCAACTCCTCCCCCACATAAAATGCAACGAACTGGCCCGGGGCAATGGCACGTTGCGGGACGGAAAACCGAACTCGAATCATCGACGATTCTCCATGTTGCTCGGAACGACTCGCATCAATGGTTTCGATTTTGCATTCTGCAAGTGACTGACGGTAGCGGATTCTCGCCGAGATCGTCTTCCCAATCGCCGAATCCAGGCTGCCGGGATACGTTTCGCTCAGATTCGTCGCGACAAGCTCGGAACGGAACAACGCGGGATCGTCCGGCCCTAAGGCAACAACAATCTCATTCGTTTCCGGCTTTCGATCAACAACGTACAACGGCGTGCCACCGCCAACGCCGAGCCCGCCGCGCTGGCCGATGGTGTAGAACTCGAATCCACGATGCTGGCCGAGTACGCGCCCATCCGTCGTAACAATATTGCCGTCATGTGGCGTAATACGCGCCTCGAGGAACTGCTGCATATCAACTTGACCGACGAAGCAAATCCCTTGGCTGTCTTTTTTCTCTGCAACAAACAAATCGTGCTGACGAGCGATCTCGCGCACGTTCGATTTCTGCAAGTGACCGATCGGGAACAATGATCGCTGAAGTTGATCCTGGTTCAGCTGACACAAAAAATACGTCTGATCCTTCTCGTCATCAATTCCCGCGAGGAGATGCGCGACCCCATTCTCGTCATCGACCCGGCGAGCGTAGTGACCGGTCGCGATGAATTCGCAGCCGAGTGTATCGGCTTCCTTTAAAAACACATCAAACTTCATGTACTTGTTGCACAGCACATCCGGGTTTGGCGTGCGCCCCGCTTTGTACTCATCAATCATGTATTCGTAGACCTTACTCCGATACTGCGCTTCAAAATCGAATGTGTAAAACTTCAATCCCAATTGGCCGGCAACACGCATTGCATCCCGTCGCTCTCGTCGCCATTCGCATTCCTCACCATCATCGTTCGTACTCCAGTTCTTCATGAAGCCCCCAATCACCTCGTAGCCCTGCTCCAATAACACCACCGCCGACACACTACTATCGACGCCACCAGACATGCCAAGAAGCACTTTTCCTTTTGACATATTACAAAAAACACTCCAGTTCCGGCTCTGTAACCACGGTAATCCGTTCCTTCGTCACCGCGTGATCAAAACGCAACGTGCGCGCCATGAGTCCGAGCGCGGTTGATCCGTTCGGAAGCTGGATCGCCGACGGAGCACCGTACTTCATGTCACCATAAATCGGCATACCAAGCGATGCCATCGCCACACGAATCTGGTGTGGCCTTCCAGTTTCTGGTCGAACTTCTATGAGCAATCGATCATCTTGCGTCATCCTCAAAATCTTCCACGCGGTCTCGGCATGTTGCGACCGTGGTACTTCAATAGTATGCGCCGTCACCACATTCCGCACTTCGTCTTTCAGCAGCCAATGGTCGACAACACCCTCGGAGCCGACCGTGTACTCATGTCCCGTCGATTCAACAACAGCCCAATACACCTTCTCGACAGAGTGCACACGAAACTGTTCCGAGAGACGGGCGGCGCCCTTACTCGTTTTCCCAAAAATGATCACGCCACCAACTGGACGATCGAGCCGGTGCACGAGGCCAAGAAAGACATTCCCCGGCTTATTCTCCCGCTGTTTCAAAAAATATCGTAGCGTGTTGATGAGCGTCGCGTCATGTGTTCCGTCAGATTGCACAAGCATGCCATGCGGTTTTTGCACAGCAATGACATGATTATCTTCGTACAAAATGGATATTTGCATACGCAAAAGTGTAGCACG
>CAYHKX010000089.1:0-3374 GCA_964357305.1 uncultured Gammaproteobacteria bacterium
CGTACCAAGAAGTACGTCTCGCAAGCTTTGCTTGATGCGCACCGAAACTCGTCGCAAATATATCCGTTCATTTCGTTTCACCTCTCGTCATCGCGATACACATCAGTACACTCACTACCACTAAATCATTTTTCATAAACGGTACATCCACAAGTCCGTGAATGAGCATCGTCAATAAGGCGGCGTAACAGGCGAGGGTCCATGGGTCGTGGCGGTGCTGCCACGCGAATCGGGAAGCGAAGAACATAAGGCCGAGGAAGCCAAAAAGTCCGAGGAGTCCAAGTTCACTCCACACGTTCAAGAACACGTTGTGCGGATACTGAAAAATTTCGTACGTCGTGGCATCGTGGTAGGGAACAAGGGCGATTGGGTATCCGCTCAAGCCAACGCCGAGGTATGGATGGTCTGCGAGGAGGTGCAACGTTTCGCTCCACTGCGCACGTCGCACAAGCCCTGAGGTATCGTGCAGGGTGAGTTTTGCTGCAACATGCGGTAAAAACATGAAGATGCCAGCAAGAGCAATCATAATACCGCTCGTCACCAGCATCTTTTTTCGTTTTGAAATCACTGGAGTCATCATCGCCACCACATACAGCGCCGCCGGAATTGCCACGAGCGCCGCTTCCGTCTTCGCAAGTCCGATTGCGATGACAAAAAGGAATATGGAAAAAGGAATATGGAAAATAGCACGAGAGAGTCGCGATTCAGAAGATTTTCCATTTTCCATTTTCCATTTTCCATTCACAATCATCCAACTCACCATTGGTGCCAGGAGAAGCCCAACCGCATTCGGGTACGGAAAGAGTGATGTTGCGCGGTTTTCCGTCGCCCACGCATCCGGAATGCCAACGTGAAATACCACTTGAACGATTGCAAAGAGGGCGATAACGGCACCAGAGGCGCCGAGCGCGAGAAATGCCTTTCGATAATCATTACGGTCAAAAAGTTTCCACACAATCACCCCAAAAATAAACGGTTCCACGTAATACGCCTTCCAAATCCCGAGCGCCGAGAGTGTGTCTGGAGCAATGATGACGGCGATGACGGATGCGACGGCAATGAAAAGTAGGGGAAGTGCGAGTGCGTAATTTTGCATAGGCGAGGCTCCCATGCCTCGCTCAGTTATCCTGAACGACGTGAAGGATCTCCGGAGATCTTTTGCTGTACTCAGGATGACTGAATGGTGCTTGATTGCGAATATCACGATCACAATCATCAAAAAACCCTCGAGCATCGTGCTCGGCACAGGGCCGATGGTGAACCGAACGAGATACGTCGGCGTGAGCCCACACAGCAGAATGAGCGCGAGTTTCAGGTCGCGCCACGCGAGGAGCGCGAATAGTGCGAAAACGGTGGCGAGAAGAATCAGGAAAATCATAGAATATTATTTTCAGTCATTGCGAGAAGGATGTAATCATCCGACGAAGCAATCTACTGAACCTAGATTGCTTCGCTGCGCTCGCAATGACGGACATCATTCAAGAACACTCGTACTCGGGCGGAACATGTGGAGGAAGCTTTTTGGTGATGGGCCACCGAGCGCTGCGAGCGCCGCGATGTACACAGCAATGCCGATCGGAACAGAAATGAGCGCAGAAACGTCGCGAATCGTTATCAGTACGGCCGCCATAATGATCGATGCCACAATGGTTTTTGTGGTGATACGAAGATTTGGTTTCCATTTTGTGGTGTAAAGCACCACAATAGCGGCAATAATGCCAATGAGCGTTTCTGCGACGAGCGACATTGCTGCCGCGGCCCACATGCCATAGTTCGGAATAAAGATTGCGTATCCGGCGATGGTGATGGTGGCGACGAAGGCATACGCCCATGTCATGAGCCGTTGTTTGCCGATTGCGACGACCGTGTATGAGAACAACGATCCGAGGAATACTGCGGTTGCGGTTGGGCCAAGGAGCGCAAGAATATGTCCAGCGGGCGCGAGGGAAGCTTTTATAAGCGTCATGACGGCGACACCACAGATTGCGCTGCCAAAGGCAAACGGAATTCCGAGGAGCACTAACATGTCTAATCCGTCTTGCATGCGTTTACCGAACAACACAGGATTTCGTGATTCCCACGCGGTAACGAGCAAGGGAAGGAGGAGTCCCATGAGTGTTGTCGGTACCGTGGTGATGACATCAAGAATTTTGTATGCGCTTCCGTAATAGCCGATTTCAACATCTGATCGACCAAACAGCCACATAAAGAGTACGTCGCCTTTGAGATAAATGAGATTGAAGAAAATCGACACGCCAATAGGCCAGCTTTTACGCAGGAGCGTTTTCGCAATGGTGCGATCGAACGTAAAGGCAATTGGAATATAGGATCGAACTCCACGGATCATGAGAAACACGTGCACAATGCCGCCGAGCACGAATGCAAAAGACGCTGCCGCAAGCCCGAGGTTCCATTTCCATACCACCAGCACGCCAAGGAACGCCACAAAACGATTCGCGGTTTCCGCAAGTGTTGCTTGCGTGAGCGCGAGGCGTTTTTGAAACACCCCAACGAGCACTTGCGCAAACGAGGCAAAAAAGAAGGCAAGCGCGAAGTACAGAATTGCCATGCGCTCTGCGGGAGTGGTGGGGAGAAACAGCGCAGAAATTGGCGCAAGGCTTAAGAAGACTACTGCGCTCACCGCGCGAACAGAGAGCACGGTGCCGAGAATTTTCTTTTCGTTGGCCTTCGGTTCGGAAATCATTTGTGTCGTTGTCAGCGTGAGGCCGAAGTCGACGAGGATACCGAACACTGCGGCATACGTTTGCGCTTTCGTGAGTGCGCCGTAGCCATCATCATTAAGCGAATGAATGAGGAACCAAAATGTTGCAAGCCCAAGTATGGTGCCAATGACTTTGCCAATCACTTGAATCGCCGTATTTCTCGCGAGTTCTTTGCGTTCAGTGGACATATCTGGTGCAAAGTGTACCAGGAATTGGTATCATGTGCGCATATCTATGCGTATGGTTTTTCGTAAACTCTTTGCGTCAGTAACCCTTGTAGCGACGCTCGTTCTTGGCCTTCCAGCGCCCACCGCGCATGCGGCGATCTATTCAGCATCGCGTGGAACGACGACGGGAAATGGGGCGATCAGTATGAACGCGGGGGAAACGAAAAATATTTCCGTGTCGTTTCAAAACACGTCCGACTTTACATGGAAGAACGATGGGATCGGCTATGTTTCGCTCTATACATATGGGCCAAAGTATCGCGCGAGTGTGTTTGATCCAGGAACGTGGCTTTCCCCAAGCCAGGTGCGCCGCATCAGCGAATCTTCGGTAAAAAAGGGGGAGACTGCGACGGTATCGTTCCAGCTTCGCGCGCCAACAATCGCGGGAACATATTCAGAAACGTTTCGTCTTGCATCGGAAAAT
>CAYHKX010000090.1:0-3342 GCA_964357305.1 uncultured Gammaproteobacteria bacterium
GGGAGGGCGGGGGTTAATTGGGGGCCTATCCGGGTAGCTACGGTTGCGGCCTGCCGGTTCGCATTCCGTAGAATCCCCCAACGAAAGCGGCGTGACGAGAATTCTCGTCACGCCGCTTTAACGCACGAAACGCTTCCTCTTTGTAACTGTTTTCGGGGATATTTATAGTGAAATAGGTAGGAATCATAAAAAACATAACAGATGTTGCGTTGACATGTTTCGCGAACCCATGCAGAATATGAGCGTTACTCAAGTGTCGCGGGGTAGAGCAGCCAGGTAGCTCGTCGGGCTCATAACCCGAAGGCCGCCGGTTCAAATCCGGCCCCCGCAACCAAAAATCCCCGCTTTCTGCGGGGCTTTTTCTTTGCTATACTTCCGGTAATTGTCTATGGCACACATTGTTTCCATCGTGAACCAGAAGGGCGGGGTTGGAAAGACCACCACGTCTATGAATTTAGCTGCCTACCTTTCGCATTTGGGGAAGGCAGTCCTCCTCGTTGACCTCGATCCCCAGGGAAACGCTACGAGCGGTTTTGGACATAATCCTTCCGAACTTTCAGGAACGTACGAAGCAATCGCGGGAACGCACCAAGCGAAGGATCTTATTGTTGGAACAGCACATCCGGGTCTTGCATTGTTACCGGGTGGGCCCGATCTCGCCGGCTCAGCAGTCGAGCTCGTCACAGAGTTTAATCGCGAACGAAAACTCGAGCAGGCGCTTGCCTCAGTACGCAATGATTACGATTATATTCTTATCGACAACGCTCCGTCGCTCGGCTTGCTTACGATTAACGGTCTCGTAGCGAGCGATAGTGTCCTCATCCCGGTGCAGGCGGAGTATTATGCACTGGAAGGACTTGGGCAACTCATGCACACCGTGAACCTTGTGCGTGAGCACATTAAGCCGGAACTTGGCGTGATGGGTGCGGTGATTACCATGTTCGATCCGCGAACGAACTTATCGAACCAGGTGCTTCAAGAGTTGTACAAACATTTCCCGGGAAAAATCTTCCGTTCAGTCATCCCGCGGAGTGTGCGACTTGCTGAAGCGCCAAGTTTTGGAAAGACCATCTTGCATTACGATCCAGAATCCAAAGCAGCAAAGGCGTACGAACGACTGGCGAGAGAGTTTCTCGTGCGAGAAGATTCTGGAGCGGCAAATGTAACCGTGTAAGTATGCAGAAACCACAAGGAGGACTTGGTCGTGGACTCGGTGCATTATTGCCGGTATCGGACGTCGGACGTCGGACGTCGGACGTTGTAACCTCTGACTCGGGAATGAGTGTAGTTTCTCAGGACGCACGACGCACGACGCACGACACGCTCGAGTTTGACCGTCTTCTTCAGATTTCTCCATCGTCAATCGTTGCAAACCCACGTCAGCCGCGTCATCATTTTGCGGAGGAAGATCTCGCGGATTTGAAGGCAAGCATTCTAGAACACGGGATCATGCAACCGCTTGTTGTCACACAGCGCGCTGATGGGGTCTACGAACTTATCGCAGGTGAACGACGTCTTCGATCCGCAAAGGCGGTGGGATTAAAAACAGTGCCGGTGATTGTGCGTGTTGCGAACGATCAGCAAAAGCTGGAGCTTGCGCTTATTGAAAATATTCAACGTGCCGATTTGAACGCTGTGGAAGAAGCGCGGGCGTACCGTCAGCTCATGGAAGACTTTGGACTTACCCAGGAGGATGTTGCGGGAAGAGTGGGGAAGAGTCGTTCACAAGTGGCGAACACCGTGCGATTACTTGAACTTCCGTCAGACATGCTTACTGCAGTAATTGAGGGGAAAATTACGAAAAGCCATGCACGAACGTTGCTTTCGGAATCGAACGAAGGTCGTCGCCTCGCACTGTTTGAAAGAATGATCGGCGGGGGAGTAACGGTGCGCAAGGCAGAGGCGGACGTCGGACGTCGGACGTCGGGGAAAGACCCGAATATTGCCGCGCTTGAGGTGGTGCTTCGCGAAAAGCTGGGGACGAAGGTTACCATCGATGTGAAGGGTGCAGAAAGTACCATCGCCATTCACTGTTACTCGAAAGACGATTTAGCTGAGATGATCAAGCGATTATCAGGGTAAAAAAGTACCCGCGAAATCGCGGTTACTTTTTTACCTTGCCCCAGATGGCCGACAGAAGTCCTCTTTGTGCCACACTGAGTGCGGCTTTGATTTTGCTTCGTGCGTGGCGAGTTTTCACGAATTTGAGCCAGTCTTTGTTTGGCGCCTTTCGGTTCTTATCGATGATGAGTTCGCACACGTCGCCACTCCTGAGCGTGCGATCGAGCGGAGCGATTTCACCATTAATCTTTGCTTGCGCAACCTTGTTTCCAATTTCCGTGTGAATCGCGTACGCCATGTCGATTGCGGTGGATTCTTCCGGCAAGTCGATCACATCGCCTTTTGGGGTAAACACAAAAATGCGATCGCGGAACATGTCGAGCTTGAGTTCATTTAAATGCGACTTGAAGTCCGCAGTCGTCAACTCTTTTTGAATGCGGGAAAGTTCTTCCATCCATGCAACGTTTCGCTCTTCGCGGGTAGCACCTTGCTTATACCGCCAGTGCGCAGCTACACCGTATTCACTTTCTTCGTGCATGGCTTGCGTACGAATTTGGAACTCTAAAATCGATCCAGTTTCATCGAACACCGTGGTGTGGAGTGATTGATACCCGTTCGGTTTTGGTTGTGCGATGTAGTCTTTAATGCGGCCAGGGAGTGGCGTGTAGAGGCCGTGAAGCAATCCCAACACGGCATAGCAGTCCGTGACATCGTTCACCACCACGCGCATGGCGACGATGTCATACACTTTTGTCATGTCCTCCTTATATTTTTTGAGCTTACGCCACAAGCTGTACGCGTGCTTTACCCGGCCGTGAATGTCGATATACGCAATCTCGTTCGTGTGCAAATCTTGGCTGACGCGCTGCATTGCGCTTTCGAGCGATGGTCCGAATTTCTTCACCCGTTCCTCGAGGAGGTGTTTCGTCCATCCATACTCCTTCGGCTCCAGATATTTAAAGGCGTAGTCCTCAAAAAGACCGCGGTATTCACCCATGCCGAGGCGGTTCGCAATTGGGGCGTAGATTTCGAGTACCTCTTTCGCAATACGTAAACGTTTGTGTTCTGGAAGCGCGTACAGCGTTTCCATGTTGTGCATACGATCCGCGAACTTAATGAACACGACGCGAACGTCTTCCGCCATGGCGACGAACATTTTGCGGAGGTTTTCAATATAGCGTTCCTCGCCGCGATATTTTACATGCCCAAGCTTCGTAATTGCGCCCACCATGTGCGCGACGTCATCGCCAAACACCTCGCAGATATCCTCATTTGTTTTTT
>CAYHKX010000091.1:0-3318 GCA_964357305.1 uncultured Gammaproteobacteria bacterium
CGTGCAACGCAAGGAGTACGGGTGATGCGTTTCAAACAAGCAGGAGACATGGTGGCAACAGCAACGGTTGTTGCCGGTGAAATTGAAGAGAAGGAATAGGGAAAAGCGAGGGATCTTGTATGATAAAATACATACATGATGCGTACAGGAGTAGAGAGATTTGAGCCGTCTGCGAGACTACGTCATGCGGAGAAGGCTACAGAATCACGCGAAGCAATGCTTCAGCGTGCGATTGATGCATTTCGGGCATATTATATACAGTCGACGCATCGCGATCGCGTCCATGCGTTGGCGATGGAATATCTTTTGCGTTCTATGGTGCGAAAGCCTGAGTATCTGTTGGGTGAAATTGCTGATGTACTCGATCGTCAGGTATCGATGCCCGGGATTTCTGAGGAGTACGCATCACTTGTATCAACAGTCGCGCTCAAGTGTGTTGCGGCGTTTCCGCAACGTGCGGAGGTTGGGGAGGGGCAAGAAGAACGCGAGAACGATGCAACGCAAAACGCTTTTCACGGTGTGTTTGCTACTGCGCGTCAGGTTGCGGCCAGTTTTATAGCTCGCAATGTTCCGGAGGGTGCGGATGCGGGGCATGTCGCACAACAGATTGAGCGCATGACGGATATTCTTGTTGATCTTGCGGATGAGTTGTATCGGGTCTACGGTTTTCCAGCGACGTGTGTTCGGAGTCGCGTAACGGAGGAGTTTTTTCTTGAGTATGGTGCTGCGGCAGAGCGTGCAGGTGATGACGTTGCGGCGCTGAACCAACGTGTGAAGGATTACATTGCCATTCGTGCTCGCATGGGCGCAATGCTGAGTCGGGAGACTTGGGGTATGCGTGGAGTTCCGGGGGGAGAGCGTGCAAAACCAGAAAAAATTCTTGGGGTACACGACGGTGCAACGCGGGATGATATTGAACAGGCGTATGTGCTACGTTTGCAGGTTTTGGATCCGGATCTTCGTGAGGACCGTGCGTCAATTGAAATGCTGCATGCTGCGCGAGCGCAGATGCTGGAACAGTTTGCCGAAACAGATCCAGTGGGCAAAGATGTACCGGATTCATCTAGGGCTGTGGAAGAGGCAAGGTGGATGCGAGTCCTTCGCGCTCCGGGAAAGGTGATGCGCTCATTATTTGGCTCGAAAGCACCAATTTCTGCAACAACAATTGCATTGCACGAATTTGCTGAGAATGATTCGGACGAGCTTGGCATTGCTGACGGTGCAGCACAGCAAATTTCAGATCAGGAGTTTGCGCCGAACGACATTACGTTAGAGCGAGGGGATACGGTATGGAACGTTGTGATCCGGATGTTGCGAGAGCGCGGACTATCAACATCAAATGCGCAGGTGCAGTATTTCACTCATCAGGCACTCGTCGACAACGGTTGGACTGCGCTCAGCGCGCTCGATTTACGACCAGATGAGAAGTTGAGCGTGAGGAATATCGCGCACATGATGGATGCGGCTGCTGCAGGTGGGGATGTAACGGCAGTGATGGAGACGATGATATCAGGGCGCTAGCGATAAACCGTAGGATGTGTCTTCATCATTTTCGCCTTGACGTCAGCCAGCAATTTCGCTACTATTCGCGCATTCTTAAATACAAGGACGTAGGGCATAGGGCGTAGGACGTAGCCATTCGGGCTTCAGACTACGCACGACGACCTACGCACTACGAACTCGCATCTATGCCATTGCCGTCATTCCGTAACTCCCGTTCCAAGGTTCGCCGTCGCCGCTCGCACCACGCCTTGAAGGCAATTACGGTGGTGACGTGCCCAAAGTGTGAGGCAATTTTGCTTCCACATCGTGCATGTAAGTCTTGCGGTGCCTACGCTGACCGTTCTGTCGCAAAGGGTATGGTGGAGGTGAAGAAGGCGATTAAGAAAACTGTGGCAAAGAAGGCTGTGGCGAAGAAGACGTCCATCAAGCCTGGTCATGAGGGTCACGACCACGAGTAAGATCAAAATGGCTCCGCGTTTGGCGGAGCTTTTGATTTTCGGTATACTTCGTACATAATTTCTACGCTCTTTGGTATGTCAAATCGTCACTTAGCCAGAACCATGGCCATGCAGGTGCTTTACGAATGGGATTTTCGTGGGAAGGAGAATGTTCGTCTTCCCGAGGTTGTTGAAATGGTTCGTGAAGAATTTGCGCCAAAGTTTGATGACGGTGGGTATGTTGAGACACAGGTGACAGCAATCGTGGAAAAGCTTCCGGAGATTGATGCGGTGATTCACGCATTTACACCAAACTGGACGATTGAAACTATGACGGCGATTGACCGTAATATTTTGCGGCTCGGTGTGTACGAATTGAAGTTCGACGATTCCATCCCGTCGAAGGTAGCGATCAACGAGGCAATCGAAATCGGGAAAAAGTTTGGTGGGGAATCCTCTGGAAAGTTTGTGAACGGCGTCCTCGGGGCAATTGTGAAAGATATGGCCGCACAAGGCCTCGTGAAGGGAGCAGACATGTCAAAAGAATCTTCTAATACAGAACGTAGTGCGTAGACCGTAGGACGTAGCCGCTCAGGCTTCCAACTACGCACTACGACCTACGCACTACGAACCGTTCCTATGCCAAGTCCTATTGCAGAACTCGCACAGTCCCTAGAAATTCCGTTGAAAGCCGATGGCCATTTGGAACAAGCCGTGGTGCACCGGTCATATTTGAACGAGCATCCAGATTTTCCTTTGGCACACAATGAACGCTTGGAATTTCTTGGCGACGCGGTGCTCGAGCTTGTCGTCACTGAATACCTTTACGTGAATTTTGAAAATCCAGAAGGCGAATTAACCACATGGCGCTCGGCGCTTGTGAACGGCGATAGCCTTGCGGTTATTGCGCACGAACTTGGGGTTGAGCCGTATTTGTATCTCTCGCGTGGTGAAGAAAAGGATGCGAACTCTAAGGCGCGGCGATACATTCTTGCGAATGCGATGGAGGCGATTATCGGCGCGATTTATCTCGACTTCGGTTGGGAAGTCTCGAAATCGTTTGTCCTTAAAGTGGTGGTATCGAAGCTCGACGCAATTATTAAAGAACGTTCGTACATTGATCCGAAGAGTAGATTCCAGGAAGCTGCGCAGTCTCAGCTGGCAATTACGCCAAGCTACAAGGTGCTTGAAGAAAGTGGGCCTGACCATCAAAAAATGTTTATTATGGGTGCGTATCTCGGTAAGGATCTCGTTGCAAAGGGGGAGGGAACGAGCAAACAAGAGGCGCAAATTTCGGCTGCGGCGAATGCGTTGAAGGAGAAAGGGTGGTAAAAACAACACATCGTCGCACGTGCGACGATGTGTTGTTTTTACCACC
>CAYHKX010000092.1:0-3289 GCA_964357305.1 uncultured Gammaproteobacteria bacterium
CACGATAACGGATGATTCGATACGAACACCTTGAAGCGATTCCCACTGTGCAGCATCCAAGTCTTGCGGTGAATAGACAACCTGAACTCGTCCCGAACCGTCGCGGAACTGAAGGAAGTAAATTTTTCCACCTGAACGAAAGTTATAGGCCCAACCCTTGAGCTCACCCTCTTGCCCGACCATGGATGCCAACTGAGAGATGTAGGTCATAAAAAGAAAATTCGCCTGTACAACGTCACGACGTAAAAGTCATGAAGCTGTACGGGCGAAGTTACTCGCGGTGCCACCGTACTTCTCCGTCAACAGCTTTTGGCCAATTTTCGACTCACTCGTCAGAAATTCGCTCACCGTACCAATAAGTACGCCTCGCGAACTTTCTTCCTCGTTTATCGAAACTCGTCTCAAAATCTGTCGCCGGACTTGTTCCTGAAGTCCCGCTGATGCGATGGTTGTTTGCCACCGTGCACGCTGTCACACAGTGCGATCAGTACATCGAGTGTAGCACTATCAGGAAACAATTCAAACCGCCACCTGAATCCCCGTCCAAAAGGGCATAGTAAGCTCGCCGGGAACATGGTAGGCGTACACGTCGTGGACACACTGAGCGAATTGCTCAACGTGATCGCCTTTTAATGGGTACTTCACCAGATCCGCAAATGATGTGTCGCGGCCAAGGCGCATCAGCGTGACAATCTCTTCGTCGATCGGCCGTGCCGCAAACCAATCCTCACGCTGCGTCGTGACACAATCCGTACATACCAATCCCCCACGCCCACCGTGCCAACGGAACGCAAGCGGCATAACAATCTTTCGACACGAGAGACAATCATGAATTTCGACATCATATCCGAGCCTTCGGAGAAGCCGGAGGATCATCACGCCGAGAAGGAACGTACTCCGCGTTTGCGGAAGCGATTCTTGCGCATCAAGAAACCGCACGACATCAACGATCTCATCGAACAGCTCTGGATCAGCGAGATCTGGCCGAATCGCTTTCTCGAGCATTGTGAATAACGTCTGGGCAAACAGCCGGTGTTCGAGGCTGCCGCGAATGTGTGCAAATGCCTCGGATCGTTCAACGCCGATGACGGTGGTCGATCGTGCACCACGCACAATCTCGAGATCAACAAGCGCGAATGGCTCAAGGTGTGCCGCAAGTTTCGCCTTCGGCTTCTGTGCTCCCCTCCCTACAAACTCAATCTTCCCGTACTCCGGCGTCAACGCAGAATATCGACGATCAGCTTCACGAAACGGAACAGTGGTCAGAACAAGACCAGTCGTTTTGACAGTCGACCACATACTTATTCCTCACGTCGCTGTGCGGAACCGATGGTCAATCCACGATCGCCATCAAGGAACGCTTGGAGAATGATTGTTGCCGCGAGCGCGTCTTCTGGCATGTCCGAAGATTTTCCATTTTCCATTTTCCATTTTTCTTGCAATCTCCTTGCTTCTGCCGACGAAAACTGCTCGTCAACAACGTGCACAGCTATGTTCGAGGCCGCTTGAAGATCGCGAACAAACTGTTTTGTGAGTTCAAGTTGCGATTCGGTTTGATGGACATCGGGAATCGGCAATCCGACAACGAACTCATTGGCTCCTTCACGCTTCGCCGCCTCAATAATCACCGCAATTGCCCCCGCTCCCCCGTCGATGTTTCCAATTGGGAACGCCAAATGCGTCTCATCGTCGCCAGACGCGATGCCAATCTTCCGTAGTCCAAAATCGATTCCGAGGTATTTCATACAGTTTCAGTCATTGCGAGCGAAGCGAAGCAATCTAGGCTCACCTGGATTGCTTCGTCGGGATTACCCTCCTCGCAATGACTGATATATCTACGGTCCAATAAAATCTGCACGAACTGATGCACCGCCGCTTGTGACAGGCTTATCCTCCGAAACAACAAATCGCTCGTCGCCGTTATCGACATGTACAAGAGCGATGTACGTTGCTCCTGGCTCCATGAGCTCCGTAAGAATAAGTGTCATCGCGACATCGAAACCGGGTTCAATGTACCCCGATGAACCAATAATCGGCCCTGGGGCGCCACCGATTGATTGATGAACCGTTACGAATCCAGGCCTAATGAGTGTCGCGATCACTTCAACTTCGCCGTCACCCGATGCAACCGCAGCAATCGTACTTCCCGCGATCTCAACCGGCCCATAGGTAAGCTGAGGAGCATTCTGCGCAAACAGAAAAAATGCACCGAGCCCGAGAATAGCAGTGAGAAGCAACGCGCCACCGATGTAATCGTCTTTTTTCATAGTTCGTCGTGCGTAGTTCGTCGTGCGTCGCTGGAAGCCTGAGCGGCTACGTCCTACGGCCTACGCACTACGTTCTGAAATTATGTTGTCACTCCCCGAACCGTTGGCACGGGCGTGAGAATTTCTGGACCAGATGGGAGCGCCGCGATCGTTACTTCAAAGTGCGCAGAATCGCTGCCGTCCGCCGTTACAATCGTCCAATCATCTTCCGAAACTTCGACGTGATCTGTGCCAAGCGTCACCATTGGCTCAATAGCGAGGCACATTCCCTCCTCGATCCTCACCGCCGGAAAATGATTGTCACGGTAATTCGGGACGTTCGGTGATTCATGCACGGCGTGCCCAACACCATGACCAACAAGCGATTTCACAATGCCATATTTCTTCTTAGGAATCACTCCTTCAACTGCACCACCTATATCGAGCACTGTGTTTCCAATAATTGCCGCATCAACGCCCGCCATCATTGAATCGTATGTAACGCGCAACAACACGTTTCGCTCTTCAGAAATTGACCCTACAGGAACAGACACTGCCATATCCGTACATAAACCCTCGAACCAACACCCAATATCAAGGCCAACAATATCACCTTCGTTCAGCATAATTTCGCGTGTGCCAATGCCGTGCACCACTTCATCATTTTTTGAAATACACACCGTTGATGGAAATGGCACCTTTCCACCACCTTTGTAGCCAAGAAACGACGGCGTGCCGCCGCCAGCCTCGATCACGCCGCGTGCAATCGTATCGAGTTCGCGCATCGTGACGCCCGGTTTCACCGCATCCACCGCAGCCTGAAGCGCGCGAGACAACAGTGCCCCGCCCTTCCGCATTGATTCTATCTCTTCTGCTGTTTTAATCTTCGCCATACTTAGCAACCACCTTCTTGAGTACAGACTCCATAAATACGGTCCGCAACCTCTTCAATCGTACCCACACCATTCACGTCTCGAACCAATCCCTGTCGTCGATACTCCTCTATCAAAGGTACCGTGTCAGCGTAATAAATATCGAGACGT
>CAYHKX010000093.1:0-3261 GCA_964357305.1 uncultured Gammaproteobacteria bacterium
CGTTCACGACGGAAACGCCAACGCCGTGCAAGCCACCGGAAACCTTGTAACCGGAAGCATCGCCACCGAATTTTCCACCAGCGTGGAGTTTGGTGAGCACGAGTTCCAGTGCGGAGATTTTTTGTTCCGGGTGAATGTCTACTGGAATACCGCGACCGTCATCTTCTACCGCGACCCAATGGTCTGGCATGAGGTGCACTGTTACAACACTCGCGTGTCCGGCCATGGCTTCGTCGAAACAGTTGTCGACGACTTCCCAAATCATGTGGTGCAAACCTGTTGGCCCCGTGGAGCCGATGTACATGCCTGGGCGCTTGCGTACTGGCTCAAGCCCTTCAAGGACGGTAATATTTTTTGCGGAATAGTCAGCGCTCGTCTTTTGGTCGGCCATAAACGGAGGGAATGGTCCTATCAGTCATTGCGAGCGTAGCGAAGCAATCTAGGTTCACCTGGATTGCCGCGTCGCGATTACGCTCCTCGCAATGACGGAAATGACAATGAATTTGTTCGTGAGGAGTTTAACATGCGGAGCCCTGGGGAACAAGCAACTCGTGATATGATTCTGTTGACAATTTTTGTGATATTTTTATGGAAGGGAAGCCGGTGCTCTCGCCAGAACTCCAGGCCATCGAGAAGCAATACGAGCGTGATGTTCGTATTGTTGAGGCAGAGCCGTTGTTGCGCCCTATTGGAATATTTGGTGCGGTTTTTGCGGAGGTACTTGTGGGGATATTTTCTGTGATTGTTGTCATTGGATACATCATCGATGGCTCGTTTACAGAACTTCGTGGCGCAGGTGTGACGTTCGGCGCGAACCTTGATGCCTTTCACGCAGTTGCTTCAGCGAGTGATGCAAAAGAACTCGAATTGGGTGCGGCAAGGGTGCTGCAGGGCACGCCGACGAGCTATGATCTGTATTCGACAATTCGAAACGTCAACGAGGATTGGTTTGCGACATTTACGTATTCGTTTACCGCGGGAGCCATCACCACAGAAGAACAAGAGGGTTTTGTAATGCCGGGTGAGCACGCATATGTGCTCGCGCTAGGGATTGTGGCAGAGAGTAAACCAGGGATGCCGACGATTTCCGTTGAGAACATTGTGTGGCATCACGTTGACCGACATATCGCGCCAGATACCGCACTATGGCTTGATCAGCATGACGGGTTCATCATTTCTGAACCAACGTATACCACGGATATCGATTTTGGAACGGCGAAGATTGGTCGAACGACGTTCACGGTGACGAACGCCACGCCGTACGCGTACTGGACGCCGCAGTTTACGGTTATTCTCGAGCGTGCCGGTGCGATTGTTGGTATTTCGCAAGCCACGCTGACCGAGTTCGATTCCGGTGAGGTGCGAGAGGTAGAGATGCGTTGGTACGGGGATCTTCCCGTGACTGCAACCGCAACGGTGATTCCGGCAATTAATTATTTTGATACTGACAGCTCCATGCCACCGCGTGGTACCTCAGGTGAGGATATCCGTGATAGTCTCAGGGAGTAGGCTGGGCAGCCTTCTCTATGGCGATGGTTGATATTGCAATCCTGAGAAAGGGCGACGTGTTTTTAACGATCGGAATCGCGGTGTTGGTCGCGTTCGGATTTTCTGCAATTTTTTCTATTGAGCTTTCACGGGGTTCGGAAAATGTGTTTTTGGAGAAGCAGGCAATCGCGCTCGGGATCGGTCTTATGGCGAGCGTAGCGCTCACAATGATGAATTACCACATGATGCGGTATGGCGCCCGTGGGCTGTACGTCATGGGTGTGCTTTCTCTCATTCTTGTGTTGCTTTTTGGTCGAACGCTCAACGGATCCACGGGATGGTTCGTGCTCGGTGGATTTGCATTTCAGCCGGTGGAGTTCATGAAGGTCGCACTCGTGGTGATGTTTGCGCAGTACTTTAGTCATCACGCAAAGCGGCAATGCAGTTGGCGAGATTTAGCGGTGAGCAGTGCGTATGTTGCGGTGCCGATTACGCTTCTCATGCTGCAACCGGACTTAGGCGGCGCAGCACTCCTCATTGGGACGTGGGTAATTTTTGTGCTCTTCGCGGGCATTCGGTGGGTGCAAGTTGCTGCACTCATTGGGGCTGCTGCACTCGTGGTAACCATTGGGTGGTTTGGGGTGTTTCAGGACTATCAGAAAAATCGCGTGCTGACATTTTTGGATCCCACACGTGATCCGCTCGTGACTGGGTATAACGTCATTCAGGCGAAGATTGCGATCGGTTCCGGTGGGCTGTGGGGGAGAGGGCTGGGCGACGGAAGCCAGAGTCAGTTGCGATTTCTTCCCGAAAGTCAGACGGACTTCGTATTTGCGGTCATTGCCGAGGAACTTGGGTTCATTGGTGTGTGTTTGCTCTTTCTTGCGTTCATTGTGGTGTTTTGGCGGATGATCACCATAGCCAGGCGTGCGCATGACACTTTTGGCGCGTATATTTGTATTGGTGCCTGTTCCGTGATTCTTACGGAAGTGATGGTGCATGTTGGCGCGAACGTGTCTCTCATGCCGGCAACTGGCGTGGCGTTGCCTTTTGTGAGCTATGGCGGAAGCTCCCTCATTCTTTCCTTTGTGTTTTTTGGTATGGTGCAATCTGTAGCAGTTCGGCTGCATCCAGCCGATCACGTAGAACGTCTATGATGGAACCTCTCTCAACATGTCCGTTTTGCTCATTACCGTATGACGGTGAGCGCGTTCGGCGGTTATCCAACAACAAGGGAACGGAGATTATCCATGCCTCGTGTTTTGGGTGTCGACGAGCGATGCTTTTCGCTGTGGAGCGCCGTGCTGAGCACGTGGCATGCGTCGGAGTCTTTACAGATTGTGACGCCGCAGATGCAAAGCGATTTATGGAAAAACCAAAAATTTCCCTGGACGACGTCCTTCGGGTGCACGAGATCCTTTCTGAGAAAAAGTCGTAAAAGCAAACGCACCCGGAGGCGGCACGTTTGCCGCGCGGGTGCGTGAGATGTTACTCAGCGGTGAATTCGACGGCTTTGAGGATCCCGTCCACGCTCCAGCAGGAGCCGCCGTGCATGGGTCGCAGCGTGACGCCGTGCTTGTCGAAGACGAATTGCGTCACCTCGCGGACGTCGCTCCAGTTGGCTCCCTTGATGTCCGCAGGTTGGTGGCGCGGGCAGAAGGGGCACTCTATCATGTCGGTGAGGAGGTTGCCCAGCCGCACCCAGCTCGCGACCTTGGCGACCGCGTTGTACTGCGTGATGAAGTCTTTCAGGAGCGTCCAGGTGCGGGCGTC
>CAYHKX010000094.1:0-3257 GCA_964357305.1 uncultured Gammaproteobacteria bacterium
GAATGTCACCGATGCAGTGATCGACCTCACCAGCGTGACGCTTGTCGATGCTTCCGGCGCTATCACAACGCTTGGGAATACAATCCAGGCGCAAACAACGATCTATATTCTCAATCCGAAAGGCAATCTGAATAACGACGGCGACAGCCTTACCCTGTTCGATGGCGACGGAAATATCATTGGGTCTGCAGCATACGGCACCGAGGAGTTCCCCGCGCCAACGAAAGGCACCACACTCTTATTCTCACCCGCACCGATCGAATCTGAATCGATCGATGCAACAACTGAATCATATGAAGCGCCAAGTGTCAGCGAAACAATCGTCACGGAAACAGCGCCCGCAACAGACACAACTCCTCCCGATCTCTCAACTGATTTATCAGACACGCAAACGACTGGAACGACTCCTGTGGCTACCACCAGCACAAGCATCCCTGCCACTCATTCGACTGCAAACCTTGCAACCCGCGTAACCAGCACTTCGACCACCACAACAACAACAGCAAAAAAAACGTCAACGCGTTCGATGCCGTCACAAGCGACCGTAGCAGTACCGAAAATCATCAGTATTGACGATATCGGCACGCTTGCAGACGACCTCATGGTGACGCTTGAAGGCACGGTGATTTCTACGCCGAGCACCATCGGCAAACGTTCATTCTTCCTGGACGGTCTCGAAATCTACCAAAGCCAAGGCGATCTTGCCCTCGTATCCATTGGTGATCACGTGCGCGTCACCGGCACCGTTAGCGTACTCACCGATCACCGTCGCGTGAACATCAAAGCAGGCGGCGTAACGATCCTCGGAGCATCGACACCGATCGTTCACGACTATACCGCGTCGCTCCAGTATGGATCACTCGTCCGTATCACAGGAACAGTCAGTGCGCGGGACGGAAATACGATTGTGCTTCGCATCGACGATACGCATTCCGTCACGATCGCCCCTGCAACGGGTGTGTTCGTCAATTGGAATGATCTTGCTGGAAAAACCATTACCGTGACTGGAATTCTTAAAAATTCGAACACGCCATCAACTATCGTACTCAGGGCCACAGAGGACATCGTCGTGACACAGGAAACCGTCGAGACCGCTGTCGCGGGAACCTCATCAACATCTACCGCTCCATGGATCGGCGCAGGCGCTTTGGCGCTCGTGGCTACAAGTTTCGGCGTGTGGATCTGGCGTCATCGCCCTCAATCGTCACTCACCAAACTGACTCTTCATCCAAATACCCTATGAACTCAGAAAAAACTGAGAAAGGTTGGTACAGTATTCTCATGGATACGTTTCATTCCATCATGAAGAAATACGATATGCCAGAAGATATCGCGAACGATATTGAAGCTTTCGTCATGAGTGTTGCGCGCGAACAATTCCGCGCCGGCAGTAAGAGCGGCGCCGCGTTCATTTACAAGAAATACGGAATCCGTCGTGATGCACCGGCGACCGTTGGTGTTGCCTGATTCCTCACTCGAACGTTCTATGGGAAGCTGCTATAGTAGGAATATATGAGTCAAGAAACTCCACTCACCAAAGAATTCTTCTTGGAGGTCATGCGGGGAGTACACGGTCAGTTTCAGGGCATGGATAATCAGTTCAAGAGCGTCAATGATCAGTTTCAAGGTATCCATGATCAATTCGAGAACGTGAATGATCAGTTTAGGAGTATGGACAATCAATTCAAGAGCGTGAATGATCAATTCAAGGGCATAAATAATCAGCTCAAGAGCATGGATGATCAGTTTGCGAGCATCGACGGTCAGTTTCGGAAAGTTCATGAGAAACTGAAAGAACACGACGATCTCCTCGAGATGATCGCCAGCGAAGTGTCGGGGACGCAAAATCTCCTCAACGATCTTGCTCCGACGAGAAAGGATCATGAAACGCGCATCACACGCTTGGAACGTGGGTTCACGAAACTGATTCTCAAATCATAGCCGTCAAACAGAAAAACCCCTGGCCAATGCCTGGGGTTTTTCTGGAGCGGCAGACCGGGATCGAACCGGCGACCTTCTCCTTGGCAAGGAGACGTTCTACCACTGAACTACTGCCGCATTACGCTCATTTCTTGCCGCAAAACAATACCATGATCATGTTCCATGGTCAACGAGGTTCGTGTATGCTGCCGCTATGCACCCCGACCGCTCCATTGTATTCATGACTCTGCTGTTCGCATGTATTTTTTCAATTTTTTCTGTCATTGTGGCAATGTTTCTGCCATCGATGTTGCCGCTTACTCCGCAAATCCTTCGCAATACTCCGGATGGCCCGGACGACACACTAAACGCTCCACCCTCAAATACTTCAATCGATTCCTCCACATCTCTCCTCTTTGTGGGCGACATCATGCTTGCCCGGAGTGTTGAATGGCGCATTGGCCTCAATGATCTTTCCTATCCCCTCTCGAACATCACTGAATACCTTTCTGCCCCAGATCTCACCGTCGGGAACTTCGAAGGAACAATTCGTGAGAAAACGAACCAAGAAATCGACGGCTTCACCTTCGATACCACGCCCGCAATCGCCGCAATGATCGCGGACGCCGGAATTGACGTCGTCTCACTCTCCAACAACCACAGCGACAATTACGGAGCAACAGTCCTCGCGTCAACGCGTGACACAATCTCTTCACTTGGCATGACGCCATTCGGCGATCCGTACGACAGCGCAAACCACATCGCACGCATCATCATTAACGATATTCCAATATCATTCATTGGATTCCACGCATTTGCCGAAGAACCAGAATCTATTCTCGCCGCAATCCGAACCGAGAAAGCTGCGGGAAATACTGTTCTTGTCTTTCCACACTGGGGCAATGAGTACAGCCCCACGCCGAGCATTGCGCAAACCGAAGCCGCACACCTCTTCATCGATGCGGGCGCAGACGCAATCATCGGTGCACATCCGCACGTCATACAAACAGTAGAACTCTATCGCGACGTGCCAATCATCTACTCCCTGGGAAACTTTCTTTTCGATCAAGATTTTAGCGCAGAAACACAGCAAGGCCTCACACTCGGATTCATCATCGACGACAAATCTATCACGCTGACTTTCGTTCCTGTTTCAATTATCAAATCTCGCGTCACGCTCATGGGCGCTGATGATGCTTCCGCTGTGCTCGCAAAGCACAATTTGCCCGCAACACTCAAAATTGCACGTCCAACAATCCAAAATGTTCCAGCGCAGCAATAATACCCGGGCGTTTCTTTTCCCAACAGCCTTCAATGAGTATTTGCGGTGAGCCCCA
>CAYHKX010000095.1:0-3240 GCA_964357305.1 uncultured Gammaproteobacteria bacterium
GGTTGCTTTCTCAGAAGGGAGTTGTGGCATAGAATAGATGGCGTATGAATTCTCTCGTGAAAATCATTTTGCTTGGTCCGCCAGGATCTGGAAAGGATACTCATGCCGCGATCCTTTCGGCAACATTTGGGATTCCGTCGATTTCCATGGGCGGCATGCTTCGTGAAGAGATTGTACGCCAAACGACTGACGGCGCACGCGTTGCTGAGGCAATGCAGAAGGGGGAAATGGTGCCACAGGAGATTGTTGATCGGTTGTTACGACAGAAGCTTGCGAGCGAGGCGTGTGCCAATGGGTATATTTTGAACGGGTACACGCGTGCCATGGATTCGCTGAAGATATATCTATCGATCGACCAGCCAACGCATGTCATCCACCTCATGCTTTCAGATGACGATGTACAAGACCGTTTAAAGGTTCGCGGCCGACATGACGATCAAGCACATATTATCGAGCTTCGTTTGAAACGGTACCACGCTGATGAAGTGAAGGTCGCGGAATATTGGAAAAGTGATGTAACGGTACACTACGCAGAAATTTGGACGAATCGTACGCCGATTGAGATTACAAAGGACATTATCGACTTCATGTACAAGACATTGACCACGTAACACAAAACATCGCGATTCTGAACGGTTGCGTATTTCGCGATCCTCAGCCATTTCTTGCTCCAAAGTCCTTTCTCGGCTACACTCCCCCGCATGAACATCTCAGAACTTGCCCGCCGATTGCGGGTTTCCACGGAAGAACTGCGCTCCAAACTTCCAGAGCTCGGCTTTGATATTGGTGGCAAGGCAATCAAGATCCCAGATCGTGACGCTGGCCGTATCATGAATGCGTGGCAGGAATATAAGAAGCGCCAGTATCTCCAGCAGAAAATGGAGAACCAGAAAGCACAGCTGCTCTTGAAGGAGAAAGTAAAATCCGGTGATGCGCCCCGCGTGAAGATTCCGCAAACGTTGACGGTGCGTGAATTTGCGACCGCGCTGAACATGCCGGTAGCAAAGGTGATGCAGGAGCTCATGAAAGCTGGAATTTTGGCGTCCTTGAACGAGCGCATTGATTTTGAAACTGCGGTGATTGTTTCGGAAGACCTTGGGTTTATTGCCGAGCTTGAAGGAACTATCAGCGAAATTATCGATGCGCATGCTGCGGACCGTATGGCGGAAGTGCGTGAGGAGGATGCAAAGAACGCGGAAGGTCAGGCGCCTCGTCCGCCAGTGATTGTGGTCATGGGGCACGTCGACCACGGAAAGACGCTTATTTTGGATACTATCCGCAAAACGCGCGTTATTGATTCAGAAGCTGGTGGCATCACGCAGCACATTGGCGCGTACCAGATTATGAAGAACGACAAGTTGCTCACGTTTATCGACACGCCAGGCCACGAAGCCTTTACGGTGATGCGTTCGCGCGGTGCAAAGGTTGCCGACGTTGCCATTCTCGTGATTGCGGCAGATGACGGTATGCGCCCACAGACGCGCGAAGCGATCGATATTATTAAGGCCGCAAAGCTTCCGTTTGTTGTTGCTATTAACAAAATGGATAAGGAGGGCGCAAACATCGAACTCGTAAAGAGTCAGCTCGGTGAGCTTGGGTTAACGCCAGAAGATTGGGGCGGTAAAACAATTTGTGTGCCGGTGTCTGCAAAAACAGGCGCGAACATCGATAAGCTGCTCGACATGGTGTTGCTTGTTGCGGAAATGGAAAAGGAGCACATCGTCGCGGCGCCAGGCCGACATGCTGTGGGAACGATTATCGAATCTCACGTGGATAAAGGACAGGGCCCGGTGGCGACGATTATTGTGCAGACGGGAACGTTGCGCACGCAGGACGCGCTTTCTGTTCGTGGTGTGTTGTATGGACGTGTTCGCGCGTTGAAGTCTTTTGATGGCAAGAGCATCAAGGAAGCGCCACCATCCACGCCAGTGGTGATTCTCGGGTTTAAAGAAGCACCATCTGTTGGTGATATTTTGGAAGTACCAGAGCATATTGATGAACTCGAAACATTGAAATCTCAGCCAACCAAGAAAACAGGTGTTGGTCAGGTGACGGTGAAGGCGACGGGCCAGACGGAGGATGAAGCAAAGGAGAACGGCAACAAGGCGATGTTGAATGTGGTCGTGAAGGCTGATGTGCTCGGATCCCTTGAAGCGATTATTGGTATGCTTGAGAAGGTGGATAATCCATACGTCGGTATTGCCATTGTCGGCAAAGGTCTCGGCAATGTGACGGATGCAGAGGTGTTGCGCGCAGAAGCGTCCAAGGCTGTTGTACTCGCGTTCAATGTCAAGCTGACGCCAGCAGCGAACGAATTAGCGCGCGATAAACATGTTGAGGTTGAGGAATATTCTGTCATTTACAAGTTGTTTGAAAATACCGTGGAACGCTTGAAGAAGTTGATTCCATCAGAAAAGATTTATACCGATCTCGGAACCGCTGAGGTGCTTGCAGTGTTCAAGAAGACGGATAAAGGCCACATCATTGGTGCAAAGGTGAAAAAGGGCAAATTGCTTCCAGGAGCGACAATTCGTGTGCTTCGTGGTGGACAAGTCATGGGCGAGGGGAAGATCGATGCGTTGCAGAGCGGTAAATCTGCAGTGAAAGACGTCCTTGCTGGTCAGGATTGCGGACTTTCATTTATCGGCAAGACAAAAATTGAAATTGGCGATATCCTTGAGGCCTACACTGAAGAATTACACGCCCGAACGCTTAGCGTGGAAGGCGCAAAGTCCTAAGCTATGCAGGAATTGAATTCCGGTACGTTCGATGCGGTGGTATTACAGTCATCGTCACCAGTGCTCATCGATTTTTGGGCGCCATGGTGTGGTCCGTGCAAAATGATGGCACCGGTGATTGAGACGTATAGCAATGAACATCCAGAAGTCCTTGTCGTGAAGGTGAACGTTGACGAAGCACCAGACTTGGCGCAGCGCTACAACGTCCTCTCGATCCCAACGTTTATGGTCATGAAAGGCGGGGGAGTGGTCGAACAGTTCGCCGGTGCAATGACGAAGGAAACACTCGCAGAGCGTGTGGCGCGACATCTCTAACAATCGATAGTAAAGAATCCGGTTATCCGGGTTCTTTGCTTTTCAGCGGGTGACGTCGATGATAAACTTCTGCACACTATGGAATCTCGACATGTTGTTATCATTGGTTCTGGGCCAGCTGGGTATACGGCAGCAATTTATGCTGCGCGAGCCAATCTTTCTCCGGTCATGATTGCGGGATTACAGC
>CAYHKX010000096.1:0-3197 GCA_964357305.1 uncultured Gammaproteobacteria bacterium
GTGAGCAATACGCGCGCGAACGATAATCCTGAGATCGATGCTGGCCACTGCTCGACCGTCGTGAACGAATTCAAACTCGGCGCGAGCTTTGTCATAGTATGACCGAGGGATTGTGCAAACGCATACCCGTCACCAGTTGATCCCGTTTGGCGGTACGCCTGCCCACCGGTCGTAAGCACGACCACATCAACCATCATCGGCACCGATTGATCCTTAAGGTGCACCGAAAATTCGTCGCCATCTTTTTCGATCGATCCTACCGAAGCCTTCAACATCACCTTCACATTCGATTGCGCGAAGAGCCTTTCGAACACGCCGACAATATCGTGACCATTGTCTGATTGTGGGAAGACGCGCTGATCGGCTTGCGTTTTCAGTGGCACGCCGTGCGATTCGAACCACACGTAAACGGCATCCGGCGGAAATGCGTACATCGCACGCGTTAAAAACTTTCCGCCACGCGGATATTTCGTGAGCAATGTTTTTACATCGTGAATTCCAGTCGTTACATTACATCTGCCACCACCAGAGATAATAACCTTCTTTCCCAAGCCGTCATTTCGATCAAACAGAAGAATCTCTGCAGAAGGATCTTCCTCCTGCAGAGACGCCGCGCACATCATCCCCGCGGCTCCTCCGCCAATAATCGCAACCCGCATTACTTCTTTTTCGCGTCCTTCTTCGGCTTCTTGACGTTCTTGCGTGCATTCATTCCCTTGGCCATACACTATGGTTAATTCGTATATATGATATCACAGAAAACGTGATCTGATCCTTCAACGATTCTCTTCACTCACTCCTCTTCACCCTTTCCAAGGACTCAAGGAATCACCTCTCGAATATCATGATCAGGAAGGTACAGAATCAAAAAACCAATCACCGCTCCTCCAATTGCGGTCCACGCATGAGCACCACCAAAAACAATCAGATCGAGCGCATCCATGCCATGCCAGATACCTCGCCAGATGAACACTACCGCAGTCACTTTCAACAGTCCTTGCACCACATGCCTAAACGATCCGTGCGGACGCTTCTTCGCCATATGCACGCAGTATACGACAATGTGATACTCTCTTTCGTATACGCAAACAAAAACACCCGACGGAATTGCCGGATGTTTTTTCTCCTAGAAGAAGATGAAGTATATCACCAGTGCGAGAAGGAACCCGCCGCCTAAGAACCAAGACAACACTCCTGCCTTCAAAAAATCTCCAATTCCAGCCATAGTGTTTTGGTGAAGAATGATAACTTCACCATACGCTTATACTGTCCATGATGCAAAATACAACATGCACGGTACCTTTTTACGTCGAATATCATAGCAAACCAGCATTTTGCTACAATGACTCTCTATGAAACAATTTCGAGAACCTTCTCCTGAACAGCTCAGCGATCCGATGATGGAGATTCACGCAATACTCGGCCGCATACAAGTAGAAGGAGCGATGGACGAAGAGGGTCCATTCATTGCTGGCCTTCTGGGAAAAATTGAACGAAATGAGCTGAGCCCCACCGAGGCACTGAAACACATTCACACCAAAATGGCATCCAGGAATACGTATCACTAAACACGTGTTCGATAGCTCCCAAATCGTCGAACATGGCAGGTATACCCATCGGGATGCTTCTGGAGATAGTCTTGGTGATAGCGCTCTGCGGGATAAAAAATCGTAAACGGCTCGAGGCTTGTCACTACGGGACTCGACCAACGGCCAGACGCGTTGACGAGTGCGATGAACTTCTCCGCAACAATCTTCTCTTCATCTGTTGCGTAAAAAATGGCAGAACGATACGCCGTACCGATATCGTTCCCTTGGCGATTCACTGTTGTGGGATCGTGAATCTGAAAAAAGAAATCGAGCAAATCTTCGTACGTCGCTATAGAAGGATCGTACATGATCTGCAATGCCTCAGCATGGCCCGGGTGGTACTCATACGTAGGATTTACATTCTCTCCCCCGGTGTAACCCGCCTCCGTATCCAAAACGCCCGGCTGCTTGCGGAATAATTCTTCCATTCCCCAAAAGCATCCACCAGCAAATGCGACAGTTTTCGTACTCATACCATTCGCAAAATTTTCTCCATCGGTCTCCCCTTTGCAAGCTCGTCGACAAGTTTATCGAGATACCGAATTTCTCGCATGAGCGGCTCCGTAATTTCTTCAATTCTCACGCCGCAAATCACGCCCCTAATCAACGATCGTTGAGGATTCAGCTTCGGAGCCTTCGCGAAAAACGCCTCGAACGTCGCCCGCTTCTGTATTTGAGCCTCCAGCCCCTTTTGGGTATATCCCGTCAGCCAGCGAATAACCGTGTCGACATCTGCTTTTATTCGCCCTTTCTTTTCAGCTTTTGCGATATATAACGGGTACACCTTCGCGAAGGTCATGGTATAGATGCGGTGCTGTGGGGATTTCATACAATGATCGAGAAATATTCTGATAGCTGCATTCTACTCAATCCCAACAATCGCACGAACATTCACCGTCATTGCAATCCGTATCGGTACGTTGAGTAAAAGTGCTTCCTGTTTACGAATTTTTGCCTTCACCGGCAGAATATAACATCCGGACTTTGCGTCTGGAAATATCGAGGTACTCCACGTTGTCGCATGAATTGTTGCGAGAACAGGGATCGATCCCCACCCTTTTCGCTTTTGCCCAAACCCTTTCTTCAATGCAGCAGATTCTTTTTTTGGGATTGTCACAAAAAACCATGTCCCTTTCATGGCTGAATACTGCCAAAGCGGAGCAGTGATGGAATATCTATTCATACCCTTCTCACGAGGCATGAAGGGAACGGCGTTTATGCCGCCTCAAACCGTGCTGTATTTTCGGTCATCCACGTCTGCATTGCCGCCTGCTTTTCTTCGTCAGACAAACCGGCTTTATTATTCATCACATCAGCGTGCGCTTCCATGTAATGTGGCATAAGTGCCTGCATCCAAGATGCAAACGTGTCCCCTTCTGCCGTCGCATCGCACAGATCACATGGTAATGTTTTCATAGGTGTGTATTGAATTCCTTTACAATATCACAGCGGTCGATATTCCAATAGCTCTGGAAAATATGTGCGTAGGGCGCCTTGATCCAATGCAGCAACCGTGCTATTCTCCCCCCGTTGAAACTTCAGTTTCAGCACCGTTCCGGGGTAGCTCAGCGGCAGAGCGAAGGACTGTTAATCCTCAGGTCGCGGGTT
>CAYHKX010000097.1:0-3148 GCA_964357305.1 uncultured Gammaproteobacteria bacterium
CTTTTTAGCCGAATGTGTTATTGCCATTGGAGAGATGCTACACTAATTCTAATATGATTTCAAGCCTTTCGGGTACAGTTCAGCATAAGGGTCTTAACAATTTGATTATTGACGTTTCTGGCGTTGGTTATAAGGTTTTGGTAACAACAGAAACCGCGCTCGATATCACGCAAAGCTCATCCATTTCCCTATGGACACATTTGGTGGTTAGAGAAAATTCTTTAGAACTATTCGGATTTCTGGAAAAAGAAATCTTGGACACATTTGAATTGTTAATTACTATCTCCGGCATCGGTCCGAGAACAGCCTTAGGAATTCTCAACGTCGCCTCCCCGGCCATGCTTCGACAAGCAGTCACGAGTGGAGACACATCTTACCTCACTAAAGTCTCCGGTATTGGCAAGAAGAATGCTGAAAAAATCGTGCTAGAATTGAAAGACAAACTCCCCACAGGCAAAGAAGATGCTGGAGAACGCCGAATATTCCGCGAACCTTACGGCAATTTATCAGCGCGTTCTCAATGCTGTATTGGTTGCTCAACGGTCAAAAACGGCGTAAACTGTCGCCATGGCTTCTTTAGCAAAAAACACCGCGTTCCTCACGATTGCATCTATTTTGAAGAAGGCGGTGGCGTTTCTGTACTTCGCTGCGATTGCGCGCACGATCGGTACGGAGAACACTGGTTCGTACTTTCTTGCGCTTGCACTGGTGACGACGGTCGGAGTATTGACCGATCTTGGGCTGAACTCGGTACTGATTCGCGAAAGCGCACGCGATCAAGAACAAACCGTCACGCTGCTGCGTCGTGTCTTTGGTCTCAAACTCATCGCGGCACCGATTGCCGCGATTGTGGCGATCGTCCTCCCAAAACTTCTCGGATACGACGGCGATACGTCGTTCCTCATCCTTCTTGCGATTCCGGTGATGCTCGCGGATTCGATCTCGCTGACGATGTACGGCGCCCTCCGTGGTGCACAGGAACTTCGGTACGAAGCGCTCGGCATTTTTCTTGGGCAAACATTCACGACAATTATTGGCGTCATCGTGTTGTTCTGGATTAACGCGTCGTTACCGATGCTTGTGCTCGCACTTCTTATTGGCAGCGCGTGGAACGCCGTATTTTCTGCGTATCAGGTCGGAAAACGGTTTGGATTTCGTACACTGGTTCCATCGTTTGTGGAGAATCGACCGTTACTTCTCGCCGCGTTTCCATTTTTTCTCGCCGCTGTTTTCGTAAAGATCTATTCCTTCGTCGATTCGTACACGCTGCGAATCGTCATCGGCGCATCTGCAGTTGGACTGTACAGCGTTGCGTATAAACTCACGTACGCATTTCAGTTTTTGCCGCTCGCGTTTATTGGCGCGTTGTATCCAAAGATGGCGTCGCTCGTCGGAAAGCCAGCGGAGCTCAAGCACGTGTTTCTCGATGCGCAGTGGTATCTTACATTGCTTGTCTCGCCGATTGTGTTCGGAATTTTTGCGCTTGCTCCAGAAATCATCGGTCTTGTGTACGGTGGGGAATACACTGAATCTGTGGTACCGCTTTCGGTACTCATTTTCGTGCTTGTACCAATTTTCTTAGATTTTCCAATCGGATCCTTACTGAATGCAAGTGGTCGGCAGAGTGTGAAAACTGTAATTATGGGTGTCACGATGGTGGTGAACATTATTGCAAACATGCTGTTCATTCGGTGGTACGGCATTGTCGGCGCATCAATTGCTGGTTGTGTGAGTTTTGTGGTGATGTTTGGCCTCGGCGCGTTGATGATTCGTAAACAGATCGCAATCACCGTTCGCGACTGGCTCAATTCCGTTGGTGGATTCCTGTTCGCTGGTATGTGCATGGCTTTTGTAATTTTCATGATAAAGCCGATGATTCCGAGTGCGGAGATTGGAGTATTACGGTACAGCTGGTTCATTCTCATCCCGTTCGGCGCGATGGTGTTCGGCATCGTTGCATATGTAACGAAAGCGCTCACAAAAGAACACGCGCTCCACATTCGTTCACTTCTCCGTAAACCTTCCTATGGAACGCCTCCTGTTGCCCACGATTGATTTCCCACCGAAGCGTGGAGGTGTGGCACGTATGTTGTCGACGATGGTCGATGCGGTTTCTGGTATGCGACCACTCATTGTTGCCGAGACCGCATCATATCGATTGCTGCTGAAAATGTTTTGGGATCGTCGATCGCTTTTTGATGTAATTTTCGTCAGTCATGTTCTTCCGATTGGTACTGCGGCGATGATGTATCGTTTGCTGACAGGAACACCGTACGACGTGCTTTTGCATGGGATGGATTTTGATCTTGCACGATCGAACAAGAAGAAACGTTTCATCATGTGGTGGGTGTTGCGTTTTGCACGACGGGTATCCGCAAATTCTACAGCATTGTCGGTCGAGGTCGCGACATTCGCGAAGCGGTCGTGCGACGTATTGTATCCGTGTGTTTCCGATGAGTTCATCGAGGCCGCAGCGCTCATTGGCGAGCGAAAGGGAACGGGAAAAAAACTTTTGACTGTGGGTCGACTTGTTGAGCGGAAGGGGCACCAAAAAGTGTTAGAAGCCATGGCTCAATTTCCTGGCGTTACGTACACCATCGTCGGTGATGGACCGATGAAGCGTTCGTTAGAAGACGATGTGAAACGATTAGGGCTGGAAGATCGTGTGACGTTCATGCAATTCGTTTCCGATGGAAAACTTCCAGAGCTCTACATGTCCCACGACATTTTCGTGATGCCGACGACAAAAACGCCTACGGATCGCGAAGGTTTCGGAATTGTGTATCTTGAAGCTGGGATCTTCGGACTTCCCGTGATCGCAACACAGCAACCAGGGGTCGATGAAGCGGTGATTGATGGAGAAACCGGGTTACTCATTGAAGATGCACCATCAGCATTGGTGCATGCGATCGGGAAACTCGTCAACGATTCAGCGCTTCGTCAACAGTTTGGTCGATCCGCAAAGGTGCGACTATTGGCCTCGTTTACTGCACAACAGACGTATCGTGCACTCGAGGCAGGTTCTGATGAGCGGTCGGCGCATTCCTTGATTTCTGTCGTCATTCCAAGATACAAGCATGCTCGAGCTATCGGTGCGTGCATCGATTCCGTTCTTGCTCAAACATATTCGAAGATTGAGATCATTGTC
>CAYHKX010000098.1:0-3139 GCA_964357305.1 uncultured Gammaproteobacteria bacterium
GTGGTCGCCTGGTACCCCGATGCCATCGGCGCAATGGAATACGCAATCGTTCGCTCAACCACCGGATCAGATTTCAACGACGCCATGTTTGCATCAACCACCATAAGAAAATCGTCCGCACCGTCCTGGCGTACCGCACCCGCCCAATCGTAGTCTTCAAGCACCACTTGTGTATCCTCATCCGTACTGTATATGACGAGATCTTTGTGAGTGAATCCTTCCGAAAGGAAATGAAATACCTCCGTGAATTGCGACGGTGACACTTCCAAAAGCGCATCCAACACCGCGTTCGTGAGCACGCCCACAACGTCTTTCCGATCCGCTCGCGCAATTCCTTGCTGCTCAAACGCGATTTCTACTTGATACTCCAAAACTTCTGTCGCATTTTGTGCCGTGTACTCCGTGCCATTCACTGTGACCGGCCCAACAAATGCTAAAAGTTTTTCAAAAAATCCTGTCGTGATACCAATAACCCCGTCGACGTGTGGAACGCTTTGGCCGGCGACCGCAAATTCCTGTCGCAACAACGCTGTGGCTTCCTGAGCACCCGTGGCAAAATCCGGCGACCACGTCCCATCACGAAAAAACCAAATTGGCTGCTCCAAATATTTCGCAATCGGTGCCGGCGACGCAATGGTATACGCGGGGTTTCCCGCAACGAGGACGTCAACCGCGTATGCGTCGTCCGTGGAAAGTGATTTCATGTCACCATCGCGAATCACGAGCAGACCGTACGTTCCTAAAAATCCACCGGTCGGCCGGAGCTCAGTGTCGTTCATGAACATGAGTAAAAACTGTCGATCCCCACGAAGACCTGCAAACTCCCTGGTAATCCCGGCAAAGGGCACTAAAAAATCCACGGAGATTTTCAACTCCTCAACCACCGTCGCGAATGGAACAACAAGATCATGAAAGGCTTCCATTTCCGGAAGCTCTTGAAATTGTGCAATATCATCGCTCGCGAGCGCTAGCTTCACTTGCATTTCCTGCAGATCCGGAAACGCATCCGCGAGCCGCACAAAAAGTGCACGCTTTACGGATGCTGGCAAATCGTGAATCGCGATGTTCGCGTATTCTGGATCTCTCCACGAAAGGGTTTCCCGCGCGTCATTTACGACGCTATACACATCATTCGCAATAGCCGCCGCCTCGCTGAGCACGTCGATCGTATTCTGCGTCGCATCGAGCATCCCAACCGCCGCATCGTATCGTTCACCAATCCACGGAACATACGACACAGACCCCATCATTGCTGCGCCGGTCCTTGCTTCGGAAATGCCCTGTGTGGCTGTGGCAAGATCTGCCTGTGCCGCAGAAAAATCCGCATCGGCAAGATGTGTTTTCGCGGATATCAGCGCATCGCGCGTTGCAATGCCCCCCTGCACCACTCGCGTTGCAGCAATACCAACATATACACAAGCCGCAACAGCAAAGATTGTAATTATCACAAGCACAGCACCACATCGCCCTCGTCGACGACGTGGCGTGGGCGCTGGTGGCAGTACCGCATCAGGAATCTGTGCTGAAGATGGCTCGAGAAACATGGAAAAAGTTCATTGTTATCATATCATGCACGCCTCCTAAACGCAGCGCGAACTTCCCGAAGCGAAAGAATATCCCGATCAAAAAACACTCCACCGAGCCTCCACTGCTTCCAACGAAGCGTCCACCATGATCGCGATGACAGTGGCGCGACGATGCGCACCGATGCGTCGTCACGCATAAGTTTATGCAACCATCGTGCATCACGAAGCTCTGTCGCGAATCCGCGATACCGATGCGCTCGCGCGCTTGAAACGCAATGGGTTGGATGCCCACAACGCACAAACCGAAGAGCGAAATCTATGTCTTCCGCCGCATCACCAAACGATTCATCGAACATTTTCCCATCAAGGAGCACGTCCGCCAGTGCTAATGCGCGGATCATGACAACACTCTGCATGAGGAGCACCGGATCGACATTGTCATCACATTGTCCGCGATCCATTTCTCCGGCGCCGCGATCCCGCAAACGAAGCCGTGGAAGAAGGACGCCACCGGTGCTATCGAGAATATCGGATTGCACCGCGTCTGCATCCATGTCCCCACGCTCAGAAAACGCACGAAGAATTTTCGGCTGCACCGCATCGATCGACGGCTCACGTTCCAATGCGCGCACCAATGTCGCGATCATGTTTGGATGCCACACCGTACTACTTTCTGCAAGCAGAACAGCGTGTTGCGACGGATCACCATGAAATCGCTCAAGCGCCATGCGCACGAGCTGATTTTTTGCTCCGGCATTTCCGATATGTTTTGTACTCCGCCCAGCGAGCCACCGCGGTTCTTCGCGCAAAATGTACGGGATCGTCTCACCGTCCGCACTGCCGTTATCGAACAATCGTACCGTAACATCAGTATGCGTTTGCGCACGAATCGACGCAAATAATTCCGGTAAATACCGCACGTCGTTCCACGTCGCAATGCAGATGGATACGTGCATAGGTCAAGAAATCGATCGAGGACCTTTGAGAAAATTTTTCTTCGTGACTACTGAGCGTCCAAGTCGCTTCTCGAGACTCCTTCGAGCATCACCAGCAATCTTCCCGCCGAATTCTGCGTCATTCTTTAACTTTTGCATTCCTCGAGAATCTTCAACACGATGAATCTCCGTGGTTGCGCGTTCACCTAAAAGCGAAAAGATCAATTCGAAATCATCCATATGATCTCGCAAATTCTGTCGTTTTAGCCCTTTAAGCTTTTTGTACTGGCTCGGAGTCACGCCGAAGGTCGCTTTGGAAATCTCAGCGGTCAATATTTCAAAATCACGCAGCTCATCAGCACCCCGCTTCTTCCATTCGTCGGTGAGCTCTTCACGGATTACGATTCCGCGCATCCGCTTTTCGATCCATCCGTCATCGTATCCTTTTAACTGATACAACATTCTGGTGCGTTTGGTCGCGAGTTCAGGGTTCTCGATTTCTTGAACCCGTTCATACCCAACTTTCGCGAGCCAACGCTTCATCGGCTCCGCCTTTGGTGAAGGAATCGATTGTACAATACGAAACATTGTCTCAGTGTCTGCACAATCTGTTTTATATTTTTTCCCATCAGAAGCCTCGAGTTTCAGTTGGTGACATTTTGTCACCGACTCACTCCC
>CAYHKX010000099.1:0-2956 GCA_964357305.1 uncultured Gammaproteobacteria bacterium
CACCCCCTCCGACCACTCTCCTCGCCCCGCCGCAGGCTCGTCGAGCGCCTTGGCAGGGGGAGATTTCGCCAAACATTCTCTCAAGTATGCCTCGCCTTATTCTGCACATCGACTTCAATTCTTTTTTCGCCTCCGTCGAAGCGCAAGCAAATCCGTTTCTCCGAGGCAAGGCATTCGCGGTTGCAGGGAAAGGCAAAGGCGCGATTGATCGCGATGCAGGGTCGACGCAGGGCAAGCACACGGATCTGCGCGACCTTATGCATCTCCGCTCCGTCGTCACCACCGCATCGCGCGAAGCAAAAAATCTCGGAGTGAAAACCGCAATGGGCACGTGGGAAGCGTTACGCATCATCCCAAACCTCCCAATTATTCCTGGCGACCCGAGGAAGTATTCGGATATCACATCTCGATTCCTAAAAATTCTTCATGAGCGATGCGATGCAGTGGAACAATTCAGTACCGATGAAGCGTTCGCCGACATCACCACTGCGGGAGGCGACAGACTCGGCGCGATCCTCCTTGCACAGATCATTCGCTCAGACATTATCAACCGCATCGGCGCAACGTGTACCGCATCGATCGGCATCGCACCGAATAAAGTCATCGCGAAGCTCGCGAGCGAATCAGTAAAGCCCAACGGCATCACGTTTGTATCTCAAGAAGATGCGATGAGCTTTGTCGCGTCGCGCAAGATCGACGATATCTGCGGCATTGGTCCGAGACTGCAAAAGCGTCTCGAAGGCCTCGGAGTTGTTTCAATTCTTACGCTCCGATCAACTCCGCTGCCCGTGCTCATCCGCGAGTTCGGTCCGCACACCGGCAATTTTCTTTGGAATGTTTCGCGCGGTATTGGTGACGATCATGTCGCATCGGAAGAGAGCGATCCAAAATCTGTCGGTCACTCGTACACGTTCCCGCGCGATCTTCTCACCATCGATGACATTCACAACAACCTTCTCGCACTTGCCGACATGGTTGCACGTCGGCTTCGCACACAAGATCTTCGTGCTGCCACAGTCACAGCATTTGCTCGGTACGGTGACTTCGGTGGCAACGGCATGACGATCACCATGCGAGAGCCGATTGCCGACGGCCTCGCGCTCTTCTCATCCGTGTTCGATCCGCTCAAACGTATGATCGACCTCGATCGCGGCGTCAGGCTCCTCGGGATTTCCGCAAGTAATCTCACATCCGCGCGCGCCACCTCCCTCTTCCACACCGATCAACGTCGCGAGCTCGTCACCACAGCACTCGATCTCGTCGCAAAAAAATACGGCGCAAGCGCCTGGCGCCGTGCCAGCACCCTAAACACCGCCTTCTTCGAACGCGTCAGCGGCTGGCACTATGACGTGCCAAAATGATAAACTCAATATACATTAATATTCTCTATGAATTCAGACGCAACGACACAGACAAAACTCAATCTTCACATTCCACAAGATGCAAGGGAATATATCAATCTCGTTGAAATGCTTTCATCTCTTGTTGATCAGGAACTTCTACGTGCAGAAGCCGATCACCGTGAAGGAAAAGTGCACGATATCGTCCTTCGTCTCCCTGCAATCATTTCTACCGTGAATACCATTGGCTATCTTCGCGGAGAAGATGGAATGTTTCTTGATTTTCGCCCAGAGGATATTCGTGGAACCAGCCTTCAGAAGGCGCTCTATGTAAATCAGGATGCGTTTGAGCTTCGTCTGCAGGCACTTATTGATTTCATTGGAACAACGGAGGAGGCCGCTTTTTACCGCGAAACACTCGAACGGTACTACATCACCGCTCGCACCGCTCGTACTGCAGAGTAACTCCTATGCGCATTCTTGCAATTGCCGATCGCGCGCCTTCCCGACCGGTCCCGGAAATTCTTGCAGAAACACCAGCTGACGTCATCGTGACGCTGGGTGACCTTGAACTCCATCAAATCCGATCGCTTGAAATGGTTGACCTTCCAAAACTTGGCGTATACGGCAATCACTGTTCCGGCATGTACATGGACGAACTCGGAATCCAAAACATGCACATGAAGACCGTCACAATCAATGGCGTTACGTTCGGCGGATTTGAAGGATGCGTGCGATACAAACAATCGAGTGCGCCAATGTACACGCAGGAAGAAGCCTCCTCACTCCTCGCAACTTTCCCGCATGTCGACGTGATGCTCACGCATTGTCCACCGTTTGGCGTCAACGACGATCACCATGACATTTTCCACACGGGATTTATTGGACTTCGTGACTATGTAGAACGGGAAAAGCCAGCATTTCTTTTCCACGGCCACACCTATCCAGCACCCGGATCAGAAGTCGATCGCCTTGGCGATACAAAGATCATGTACATCTTCGGAGAACGGGTTGTCGAAATTTAGGTTGGAGCAAATCGTCCAACAAGCTCAGCTTTTGCAAGAACGTGATTCGCCATTGCGTGAAGACATTCCGCTTTTGTCGCTCCTTCGGAGAGATCAAGAGGTGCGTCGAGCGCGTAGATCGTAAAGAAGTACCGATGTTCTTTATCTGGAGGACGAGGCCCGCCGTATTCAATCTCACCCCGTGTTCCCTTCCCTCGAATTCCTACAACATCCCAATGTTCTGGAATGTCACCAATACTCGCAGGAATATTAAACACAACCCAGTGATCCCACACCGGCACTCCAGCAGCTTCCGGACCATCTGGATCGTCCATCGTGAGTACCAACGACACTGTTCCTTCAGGAACATCATCGATTCGCAACGGTGGACTCACATTCTCGAAGTCTCGACCGTACTTCTGCGGAATCATTCCTCCATCTTGAAATGCTGAGCTCGAAATCTTCATATTTACACATTGTAAAACATAATCGCCCATTACTGAGCAATTATGATGTGTGATTTAGATTTCCTCCTCAATCTCCAGCAACCGATTGTATTTGCACAGTCGTTCGGAGCGCGATGGCGCACCGGCCTTGATGTATTCAGCGTTC
>CAYHKX010000100.1:0-2954 GCA_964357305.1 uncultured Gammaproteobacteria bacterium
TGGATGAGGCCGGGGGTGGTGGCGGAATATTTTGGCTGGCGCGGGACGGCGGCAGATAGAATGATTCGTGTGGATGATTGCAGGGCGCCGATGCCGATAACGATCATGAGGACTGAGCCCTCAAGGAAACACAAAAGTGAAAATGCGGTCGCGATAATGACGGTGTTCGCCCTGCCGAACCGATCTGCAATACATCCGCCAGCAAGTTTTCCAGTTCCCGCAGCGAGGCCAAACACGAGAATCAAGATCGGAATGGTCGTCGCGCTGACGGAAATCCACAGGGTTGAGCGGAGAGCCACGAAGAGGACGAGTGCCAAGAGGAATATTACGATGCTCATGGTGACGGGGGTTGTGAACGTGTCGCGCTGATCGTTCGGAGGAATACGAAGGATCGTTGATGCGAGGATTCCGAGCGTTACGATCGCTCCCACAAGCAATATCGGTACCAGGGGAAGCGATTGGAATGCAGCGAGCATGCCGAGCGTGAGGCCGATCACCCCTGGCGCGGTGAACAGCGCTGCGCCGAGGGACTTTTTTGGCGTCGCAAGGCTCGCGAGGGCTCCAGCGCCTACGTGCATGAATGCCGATCCAATCGCGATAACGACGAGGCTGATGACGGGAATCCATGGAAACAGGACGAGTCCGATGGCCATGCCGCCCACACCACCAAGCATTGCGAACCGCTCTGTGTGCCACCGGTCAACCAGGAGACCGGCGAACGGTTGTAGTCCGAATGCGATGACGTTGTACGAAAAAATGATCAGGGAAATATTGAGTAACGAATGCTCAAATGCGGTGGAGGTTACCGTAAATCCAGAAATCGCGTCGGCGACAAAATGGGTGAGACCAAGAGCAAGGAGGAGTTTCCAAGGAGTTTTTGTCATATGTGTATGTCTAGAAAAAGAGCACGCCGATGGTTGCGCTGAGGATATTCATGCTGCACCCTGCAAGAAAGGCTCGAGAACGATAGGGCGAGAGGGTTGCTGCAAGAATCAACGCCTCAAGGAGCATGACGATACCTTCCAAGAGAAGGATTGATGTTCCCTCCGCGGCAAAGTGCCACGCGATTGGATGCGTGATGAGATTGATGCAAATCACCACGCCAACGATCCGTTGCCAATCCTGCTTTCCCAAAACGAACATCGCCACCGGAAGTTCGACGGCGATGGTCAGTGTGAGAAATGCTACTTCTTTTTCCATGCGCAAGCGATAGCGCCAAGTCCGAGCACTCCAATGGCGATGAGTGCTTTTGCGAAGGTTGAAAGCGATCCATTGGCGTTGTTCACAATTTCTTCATGTGTATCTGTCGTGATAGTCGTTGCGGTGTGCGCCGTGATGCCAGCGCTGGAAACGGAGTCGATGTGGACGGTAATGGATTGCTTTACAGCACTGTTCGTGTCTGGAACGTAGCCATCAAGGGTAATGGCGTAGTTTGAAGGAATGAAAAGTTTCGCATTTTTTGGCTCGTCGACCAGGTTTTTATCCGTACCACATTCTGGACATTGAGGATCTGCTTTCGGGTATGTCACATTGCTCCAATCGGATTTTTGAATAGCATAGAGTGAGTATGCGCCGGATTGATAGCAGATCATGTCCGCATTCGTGATGCGTTCTGTTGATTCGAAGCGATATCTTTTTTTCCAGACGAAGTCGTACTCGGGGTACTCTGCGATGTTTTCAACGGCAATACAATTATTGATATTGTGGGAATTATCCGGAAGAATATCGGCCTTCGCTGTGCTTGGAATGAGGGAAAATATTAGGAACAAAGCGAAAAAATATCGCATAGAAATGAAATAAATATTGTGTAAAGTGTATCACGAATTATTTCAAAATTGATTTCAAGTGGGTGATCAACGCTTTTTCTGCTGCGACAATATCGAGTTCGGTCATAGAAAGTTGTGCCATGTCGCGGGTGCCGACGGGACGGAATGGTGCGCCGAGGGCGAGCGCGTCGTGTGGGCGGGTGGCCTGGAGGTGGGCGGCAATGTGGCCGTCTGATGTTTCAAAAAGAATTGCGCCGATTTTGGCGGTTGGAGAGGTGGAAAAGAGTTCATCGATTACATCGCGGAGAACGTTGGCGGCGCTGCCGGCCGCAACGAAATCGTGTTTGGTGACGAGGGTCCACACAATGCCTCGTGCATCGTCGCTCTTGAGCCGGGCGAGTGCGCGCCCCCACAAACGAAGCGTTTCCACGGAGCGCGTGCGATAGAGATGCTCAACAATTTCGTCACGCTTTGCACCGGCTTCCATAAGTTTCTGTGCAATATCGAGCGTTTTTGGGGTGACGCTTGGCGCGCGAAAGCTCTTCGTTTTGCTCATCATGCCGGCAAATAATGTCGTTGCCGTTGCGCTATCGATCATGCTCGGATCGATGCGGTTGAGAAGCTCGAAGCATGCTTCGGAAACACTCGTCGCCGAAAGATCAACAATGTTCACCGTGCCGAAATGTTCATTTGTTGGACCGTGATCAATCACGACGGTTGGTGTGCGAAGAAAAAAGTCTGCGTAGCGGGTGTACAGATCGCCAAGGCTTTTCCGGTCTGGAACGCCAAGCGCAATGACGAGATCGAACGCATAATCATTGCATGCAATGCGCACATCGTTATTCTTCCACGCGCCGGTTTTGGGCGTGATCGTGACGACGAGATCACGCCCGTCGACGACGTATGTGAGCCCGTCGACTTTTGCGTGATCAAGATTGATGCGGACTGAAAGTGCGTTGATGTTGGAAAAGTCGCCACGCACGTCTGAGTATTGTGCTAAAAATTTGAGCGAGGTTGGTGCAAGGCCGCCGCTCGTCACAATATCGCACGGCTTATCGAGTCGCTTTAAAAAAGTACGCATCACGAATGCTGCCGCAAAGTCGTCAATCGTCGGCGTGGCATTAAGAACAATGACCGGCCGCTTGCTGCGTTTGAGGGTTTCTGAGAACTGGGTGTGAAGCGCCAAGG
>CAYHKX010000101.1:0-2948 GCA_964357305.1 uncultured Gammaproteobacteria bacterium
ATCGCCCAAGTGGAGTGAGCCACTTGGCAACGGTAATTTTCACTGCACCACCGTCTGGCAACTCGTGATATTCCTGCACGGAGCCTTTTCCAAATGTGGTTTGCCCAATAATCACCGCCTCGTCCGTATCTTGCAATGCACCAGCAAGAATCTCTGACGCAGATGCCGATCCACCGTTCACCAACACAACGGTCTCAATATTTGCAAACATTCCCGAACCATTTGTTGGGAACATCGACTGCTCTTCCCCAACCTGCTCAATCACCGCAGTCTGCCCTGCAGGAATCCAGTACCCCGCGAGATCGATTGCTGCATCGAGCAACCCACCCGGATTATTGCGAAGATCAAGGATAATTCCCGATGCACCGTCCTCAAGAACACGTTCTGCCGCCGCAGCAAATAGGGCCGACGTATCGTCGTTAAACAGAGAAATTGCAATCACCGCAACTCCATCGTCACGCCAGGTGTACGTCACGCTATCAATACGAATTTCATCCCGAGTAATCGGTACCTCCCTCGGTAATTCGTCGCCCTCACGATACACCGCTAACGTTACAGACGTTCCCTTCTCACCACGAATACGCGAAACAGCTTCATCGATAGACATTCCTTCCGTCGTTACCCCATCAATGGCAAGAATCATATCACCCGTCACGACTCCCGCTCGCTCTGCCGGCGTTCCAGGGAGCGGTGCAACCACAACAATCTGCCCGTCCTTCGTGTCCAGCTGTGCACCAATCCCAAAGAAACTTCCCGCAAGCTGTTCATCGAACGCTTGTGCGTCTTCCGGCGTAAAGTACGTCGAGTACGGATCATGCAATCCACCAACCATGCCTGCGATCGCTCCATAATACAAGTTCTTCTCAGACACCGGTTGGTCAACATACGCAGACTTCACGAGGCGCCATACATCCCAGAATGTCTGAAAATCTGCATCATCATTCAGTCCTGTCGCAACACTCCCCTGACCCAAAACACGCTCTTCAGTGCTCAATTCTCCCACAGAAGCGAATTCGTGAGATCCAAACCTATAGCCAGTGAACAACAGGCCTAGCGCAATACCAATGACACCAAGCGCTCGCAAAGGCGCTACAATCGGCGAACCAGAACTCATCATATGCACGCATAGTACCACGTCACCCCTCCGTGATACACTCTGGCTATGCATTACCGTGTGAGAAAGATACTTTTCCTTATATTTTTCTCTATTTTCCTAGCAGGAGCACCCCTATTGGTGCTCTACACCGCTGGGTATCGTTTAAATTTCACCACGTTCCGCGTGCAACAAACCGGTGTTATCGCGCTCTCAAGTACCCCCAGGGGTGCAACGGTGTTCCTGAATGGCGTCGATACTGGCGCAAAAACTCCGTATGTCATTCAGCGCCTCTCACCGGGAAGCTATACCGTCAGCATTACCAAAGACGGGTTCCGTTCGTGGGAACAACGTGTGGACGTTTCGAGCGGCGCAACCACCTACATCTCTGCCACGCTGTTCGCCGACACAACGCCAAAACTCATGCTTGAAACTTCGGCGATTAGCGCTGTTGGCGACGAGAGCGGCCGTTTCATCGATCTCCTCCTCACCTTTGACGAAAAAACGGAAACACAATCCGTGTTGCGTTACGATACCGTCACGGACATTTCTCGCACACTTACTACACTCGAACGCACCGAGGACACGGCGTATACATCGCTCGCGCTCAACACTGACGAATCCACAGTGCTCCTTGCGAATAATGATGAAACCGCTGGAGTACATGGGGCGACAGGAGCACTCCTTGATCCTGATGCACTTGCCCTCGCAATCAATCCACTGCCTGGCTACACCTTCATCGACAACGGAACCCATACCGAATTCCGTGAAGCACAAACCAATACGCTCATCACTCTACTCCCCCCAGGGGCATACACCGTGACATTGACCGACGGTCAACGAACGATGTTTACAGACAGTCGTGGCCGAACGTATCTTTTTATTTCGGCAATGAACACCGTGACACAAATTGCATTTCCTTCTGCACTCGTTGACGAAAACGGGGACAAAACACTCTTCGTAGGAAGTGACGGCAATGAAATTGATGTCTTCAATCCTGCCACAGGATCAACAAAACTTCTCACACGCCAAAGCGAAACCATCATTGGACTCCACTGGCACACAGACGATCAATCCGTGCTCTGCGCAACAGCACGAAACATTTTTGCTGTGGCACGAGAACAACACGAAACGCGCGAAACCACCGAACTCGTGAGTGATGCAACTATTCTTGGGATGTGGCCAGACACCACGGGAAAACATCTCACATTTGTTGGAACGGTTCAGGGCATTTCCGGTATCTGGAGCCTTGCCCTCACGCAATAACACTTACTCAGTGAATGCGAAGGTGGCAAACATCGGCGCAACATTCGGATCTTCTGGATTGTCCGCGATGAGCGAATACACTGCCACATTGTGCTCGACAAGAAATTCCACACGTCCAGAATCCAGCGTGTACTTCAACGCCGGATAATTCGCGATGGTAATTTCATCCGGTTCGTCGTACCCAGTAGATGCACGAAGAATCCTTTCCGCGCTCAGCGATTGCTCCGTCCACTGCACGAAGAAATACGTTTTCTGTTCTTCAAAATCTTCTGGAATAAAATACACCGTGTTGTCGGAGAGCCGCTCTTGCGGCACATACTCTCCCGGGTACCCAACGGACCATCCGTCGCCACGATACGTCCGCCATCCATTGGGCAACAACGGAGATTCAAACAGAATTTCCGATGCACCACGCGACGACACAAATACGCTCGAAAGGTACCCAAAACCAATAAGCACCCCGAACGCGAATACGCCGGAACCGAGTGCGATAAGGGCTAAATAGCGATCACGGACTTTCATAGATGATGCAACTATCGTACCATGCCACCGTATGAATATTCTCCTCTTTGGCGCCTCCGGTCGCCTT
>CAYHKX010000102.1:0-2910 GCA_964357305.1 uncultured Gammaproteobacteria bacterium
GAAGGGGCGCGTCGTTGCAGAATGACATTGCTCTTTTGGAGAACGAAATCGCGATGTCTGAGCTCGACATTGCTGCAACACAGAATGCGATAGATCAAGAAACACTCGAATTAAGAATCATTGATGATCAGATGACACAAATTCAGGAGGAGCTTGCTGAGCGTAGAGCAATGCTTTCCAATGTGCTCTTCACCATGAACAAAACGGATGCGCAGGGCGTGCTTGATGTGGTTTTACATATTGGATCAGTTGGTGATGTGTTTGATGCGGCACAGCAGCTCGCAAGTGTGAATGAAACGATGAAGTCTGCACTTGAGGCGTCAAAGGGTACTCAACGGGAATTAAACGATCGACAGGCGGATCACGAAACAAAGGTTGCAGATCTTGCAGTGATCCAGCGAGAACTTGAATTGAAAACGAACGGCCTAGATTTACGCAGAAACGCAAAGGTCATTCTTGCGGAGGCGACGTCTGAATCTGAAAATGAGTACCGAACGTTGATGAGCGAGATTCGTTCCGAGCAACAAGTGATCGCGAATGAAGTGACCAGCTTGCAAGATGACGTACAGAGCAAACTCCAGTCGCTCGACGGATATGAAGGGGAAACGTCGTTTATTTGGCCGGTCCACGGGGTAATCACCGCATTATTTCACGACCCATCCTACCCTTTCCGTAATTTGTTTGAGCACGCTGGTGTTGATATTGCGGTTCCGCAGGGCACGGCAATCCAAGCAGCGGCTCCTGGAATTGTTGCACGCGTGTATAAGGGCCAGGATTACGGCTATTACATTTTGATTATTCATGCGAACGGTTTTGCGACGTTGTACGCCCACATGTCGCGCATTGATGTTGAGCTTGATCAGTATGTTTCACGGGGAGAAATTGTTGGATTGTCTGGTGGACGTCCCGGAACTGTTGGTGCAGGTTTCTCTACGGGCCCTCACACACACTTTGAGGTACGTTTAAACGGAATCCCTGTAAATCCACTTGCATACCTCGATAGAGAGCTCCTCTAGGTGCGTTCCTGAATTTCTTCTATTACGCGTATTTGAAATAGGGCTACTCAGGTACCCCTGGTTTAACACAGCGCGTTTAAATGCGTCGCTTGTTTTCTGTGTAGGGGGCACTGTAGCAATAAACCCATAGTGAGCTTCAGTCATTGCGAGGAGAATGTAATCATCCGACGAAGCAATCCAGGCCTAGATTGCTTCGCTGTGCTCGCATGGTTCGTAAATGATATATTGTACGACGCCAAAGAATATATCCGAATACAGAGAAGATACGAGCAGAGGAATGGGTCCCCTGCTCCCTCACATCAGTTCTTTACAAGACGGTACCAAAATCATCCGGTAGCTCGTCTCATGAATATATTCGGTCTTGTGTCGCTTTATGTTTTCGCGAAAAGTTCTAAATCCTTGAGGACTTCATCGACGTGTCCAGCAACCTTCACATCATCGTATCGCTTTGCTATCTCCCCTGCTGGAGTAATGATGACGGTGGTTCGTGCGATGCCGACGTATTCACGTCCCATGAATTTCTTTCTTTTCCATACGCCGTACGCAGTACATACCGCATGATCTTCATCGGCGAGTAGCGGAAAATTCAAAGAATGTTTCTCGACGAATTTTGCATGCCGCTGAACGCTATCCGCAGATACGCCAAGTACCACTGCTCCATGATTGGTGAGACGGTTGACGTTGTCTCGAAAATTACATGCTTCAACCGTACATCCCGGCGTCATATCCTTCGGGTAGAAGTACAACACCACCCACTTCCCTGCGTAGTCGCTCAGCGAATGAGATATTCCAGCTTGATCATGAAGGTTAAAACCTGGTGCTTGCATATTTTTCATTTTTTATACACGTACGCGCCGAATCGAAGATCGATATACTCTTGCGGTGCAACGAAGTTGTCTGAAGAAATCACTGCGCTGAGTGCTTGCATCTGTTCTTCTATGGAACGAAGGCCGATATCCACGTACACATCATATCCCGCTGTGGTGTCGATGCGAACGAAGGGTGCGTCCAGGCCATCGATATACAACGCGATGGCATGCATGCCGTTCATTGGCAACCCTTCTGCGAGAGCAATGAATGCAGTTGCTGATGTTCGGGAGAGTTCAGTGACGGTTTCGTTTTGCGTATTGATTACGATTGGCATGTCAGGCTGAAGCGTTATCACGAGCTCGTCTGTTGTTGCGGTGGCTGTACCTATGCGAATATCTATCGCTCGGGACTCTTCAAATGTGGCATCACGCACGTACGCACCCGCAACATCAAGCATTGCGGTTTTTTCCTTTGTTCGCAATGCAACTGTGGTGACCTTTTCCGTCACGGAAACCTCCAGTGATTGTCCGTGTCGAGTGATAGAGATTGATTGTAAAGGAAATTGCAACATCACTTCGTTTTCAAGCCAAACACGCCGAGGAAAATATACGTTTGTTGGCGCGCAGAGCGGCAATTGTTTCCGCGCGATGGATTCTCGGATTGTCTGTTCGATCTGTTTTGGATCAAGCGTCACTGTGCCGTGCACCGTAACCGTATCCAGCTGAAAGATAGGAATATATGTTATACCGATTCCTGCAGCGACCATGACGAGTGCGCCAGTAAACATTGCTGCACCAATACGCCATCGCGGTGTTTTCATTTTTAAAAACAAGGGATTTTTCAGTGTTCCGTCATCATGAGCCTTTGCATGCCGGAGGCGGAGAAAATCTCGTTGTTTTTTTAACATATGACGCGTGGAAGCAGAGGATTGATCCGCGAAACCACTTCGTAGTTAATAGTACCTATTGCTGCAGCCATGTCATCAGCGCTTACTGCATGCATACCATCACGTCCGATCAGTGTCACTTCGTCATCTACGGAGAATGACGGCACTGCCGACGCGTCGACCATACACACGTTCATG
>CAYHKX010000103.1:0-2828 GCA_964357305.1 uncultured Gammaproteobacteria bacterium
CGTTTTCGATCTCGGCTGCTGGCGTTTCCGAGGAGATCGTCACGATCGTTGCGTGGCTCATAGTGTTCGCATCGTAACACAAAACCCTCTCTGATCGGAGAGGGTTTTGTTCTAGGTACAACGAACTATGCACTTTTTACTTCACTCGCGTCGAAACGAATCGCTGGGCCCATGGTTGATGTGATCGTTGCAGACTTGATATAGATACCTTTTGACGATGCTGGTTTCACCTTACGGATGGCTTCTGTGGCGTAGTGTACATTCGTCACAAGGTTCTCTGCGCTAAACGATGCCTTACCAACGATCATGTGCACGTTTGAGGTGTTGTCGTTCTTAAACGAGATCTTTCCACCTTTCTGTTCCTCAATCATCTTTGCCACGTTCGGACCAACGGTGTCGGTCTTTGGGTTTGGCATGAGTCCGCGAGGTCCGAGCACCTTTGCGGCCTTTGCGAGTTTCGGCATCATTGCCGGAACCGCGACCGCGACATCGAAATCAATTTTGCCCGTACGCACAATAGCTTCGAGCACTTCTTCGGTTCCAATGATGTCCGCACCAGCAGCCTTTGCCGCAGCTTCGTTGTTCGCGTCCACGAATGCAATAACGCGCTTCGTTTTTCCGGTGCCGTTTGGCATGGTGACGGTTCCACGAATTTGCTGATCGCCTTGCTTAGGGTCGATGCCGAGCGAGAAGTGGAGTTCGACGGTTTCGTCGAACTTTGCCTTTGCTGCGGCTTTCATGACGGAGACTGCCTCCTCCACGGTGTACGTCTTCTTCTTGTCGATGGTTTGCATTGCTGCAGTCATGCGCTTACCAGTCATAGTCATTTGGTTAGTGGTGATAGTGATTCTCAGAGAGAATCTCCCACGAATACATTATTCAATAATATCGACACCCATCTGACGGCACGTTCCTGCGATAATGCGCATTGCTGCGTCGATGTCCTTTGTGTTCAAGTCAGGCATTTTCTTTTCTGCAACCTTGCGCAACTGCGCTTTGGTGATTTTCCCCACCTTTTCGGTCAGTGGCTTGCCGGAACCAGCGGTGATACCGATTTCCTTTTTCACCAAATCGCTCGCCGGAGCAGTCTTCAAAATGAAGCTGAACGTGCGGTCTTCGTAAATGGTGATGATTGCTGGAACCGTTTCGCCGGCACGATCCTGCGTTTGCGCATTGAACTCCATGACGAACTGTTGAATGTTCACACCTTGTGCGCCGAGCGCTGGTCCGAGTGGTGGTGCTGGGGTGGCTTTTCCACCGATTGACTGAACTTTAATCACCGCTTTGATTTTCTTTGCCATAACGAGTGAATATTTATAGTGGATTCCTGGGGATTTACCCAAGCGACCACGCCGTTATTTAGTGCGGAGATTGTGCCAGAGTAAGCCAAATAAGTCAAAAATATGCCGAAACGCCGACCCTGGGGAGGATCGGCGCTACGTCGTGGTGAGATGCTTGTCGCGGAGGAGCTTGAGCCCTTCGGGACCGATCGACTGAACGATGAGAAGCCTCGTCATGATCGCGGTGAAGAGCTGGTGTTCACGGTGGAGGATGGCACGCGCACGCTCCAAGGCCTTGTTCTGGATGTCGACTTCGTCGATTTCGAACTCTCGATGGCTTCGCCAGTACGCGTTGAACTGCTCGTAGGCGGCCGTTTCGTCGTTTTGGAGACCGGATTTTCTGTAGTCCCCGTTGTACCCAGCTTCTTCTGCGGCGCGTCCCGCGAAGACGACGGCCTGATGATCGATGAACTCGTTGATCGAGGCTGCCATGATCTCCTCCCATTCGAGGGTGTGCCCAACGGCACCGAGGAGTTCATCCTGTGGGACGATACTTGCGTACACGATTCGGTTGGGGAACAGCACGAGCCCGACCGTCGCGTGCCCTGCTTCGTGGACTGCGGTGCGAAGGAGCTGTTGAAGATCAGACATCAGAATCTCCTGGTGCGGTGAATCGTAGCAGAATCTTTTAAAAACACAACAAAAAACCGCCCCGAGTGATCGGAGCGGCTTTTTGATTACACCTTCTTGATCTGCAGGAAATCGAGTTCCAGTGGGGTTTCGCGACCGAACATGGAGACCATGACTTTCACCTTTCCGCGGCTTTCGTCCACGTCGTCCACCTTGCCTTGCTGGCCTTTAAACGGACCATCGGTGATAGAGACGAGCGCGCCCTTGCCCACCTCCAATTTGAATTCTGGTTCAGAGACACCGACGCGTTTCATGAGCGCATCGATCTGATCCTGTGGAATTGGCGTAGGCGTGTTGCCGGTGCCAATGAAGCCAGTGACGTTTGGCGTGTTTCGCACCACGTACCAGGAATCGTCCGTCACAATCATCTCGACGAGCACGTAGCCGGGGAAGATTTTCTCTTCCACCACCTTGCGGGCGCCGTTCTTGATTTTGATTTTCTTTTCCTTTGGCACAAGGACCGCGAAGATTTTCTCTTCCATGTCCATAGTAGCGATACGCTGAGTGAGCGCTTCCACAACGCTTTCTTCGTATCCCGAGTATGTGTGAATGACGTACCAGCGACGGCCGTAATTGGCGGTTTGCTTTGCCATAAAAGAGCGCGTGTTTACGCGGGAATGATCGAAATAAGTTTCTCTAAGCCTTTCGCGAGGCCAAGATCAAGCACGCCAATGAACGCTGCGGTGACGATGCTGAGTGAGAAGACGAGCACGGAGTACGTGATAGCATCTTTGCGTGTTGGCCAAGAAACTTTCTCAAGTTCCACCTTCGCCTCACGGAAGTACTTCACCACGGGATTGTCGAGGACGCGTTGCATACGGAAATAGTGTATCAAAAAACCCCTTGCGGGGAACGGGA
>CAYHKX010000104.1:0-2826 GCA_964357305.1 uncultured Gammaproteobacteria bacterium
CGAACGATGAACGAATTGGATGGCTTCTTACTCTTGCGCGTCTTCACACCAAGGGCTTTCTTTCCGGTCGGTGTACGAGGTTCGGTCAAACCGATCGAGTTGCGGCCTTCTCCACCTCCGTGTGGGTGATCCACTGGATTCATTGCCTTACCGCGAACGGTTGGACGAATACCACGGTTGCGAGTACGACCAGCTTTTCCCCAACGTACAAGGCGCCAGTCCGGGTTAGACACAGTACCGATGGTTGCCATGCAATTCTTCGTTACCATGCGTACTTCACCAGAAGGCAATCGAAGCGTTGCACGATCCCCTTCAATAGCGAGGAGCTCTGCCGAGAGACCTGCACCGCGAACCAATTGGCCACCACGACCTGCAGTGATCTCAATGTTATGCACCTGCATACCAACTGGGATCTTCTCAAGTGGGAAACGATTACCCATTGCTGGTTCACCGCGCTCGCGTGACGAAAGAATCATCATACCCACCGTGAGACCAAGTGGCGCAAGAATGTAGCGCTTTTCTCCATCTGCGTAAGCAAGAAGTGCTACACGTGCTCCGCGATTTGGATCGTATTCGATTGTCTGCACCTTAGCAGGAATCTCAAACTTGTCGCGCTTCCAGTCAATGACACGAATGTGACGACGTGATCCACCGCCACGATGACGAACGGAGATATGTCCCTTTGCGCCACGACCAGCCATCTGCTTCTTTGGGATGAGCAGCGACTTTTCCGGCGACGTCGACGTGATGTCGGCAAACGATTGCACGCTCGACTTGCGGCGTCCCGCCGTTGTTGGTTTGTATTGGGTAATTGGCATACTTAGGCTGCAAAGACATCAATTGTCTTTCCTGGTGGCAATGTAACCATCGCCTTCTTGTATCCCTTCGTGGTTCCTTGGGTGCGACCAAAGGTCATTGCCCGCGGACGAACGGTGATGACATTCACCTTTACTGGAGTAATGCCGTACATCTCTGCAATCGCCTGTTTCACCGCAACACGCGTTGCGTTTGAGGAGATACGGAACACGAGGACGTTCTTTGATCCAAGCGATGCAGTCTTTTCTGTCACAAGTGGCGCGATGATGGTTTCAGACGCAAAACGTGAAATCACTTTCAATGCCGGCGCCAGCGCTTCGGACTTCTTTTCTTTTTTTGGTGCGACCTTCTTTGCAACAGCCTTTTTTGCCGGCTTCTGTGCTTCGACGTCGATAACTTCAGTCGTATTCATAGATTAGGCAGTAAAAGTCTGAATCATCGTGGCGATTGCGGCTTTGGATGCAAGAATTGTGCGGTATTTTGCCGCATCACGAACGTTCATACTGTGTGCATGAATAACCGTGGTCTTCGGCAAGTTTCGGACAGCGCGTTTTGCAGCAACATCCTCCTTAGACACAATCACAAGTGCGGAACCACCAGATCCCGGCAATGCCTTACGCATTTCTGCGGCAAACTTCGTCCTCCCTTCTGGGAAGGCAAAATCTTCCACGGCAATAAATGCACCGTCCTGAAGTTTATCGGAAAGCACCATTGCTAATGCAGTGCGTTTCGTCTTCTTATTCACTTTTTGCGAGAAATTACGTTCTGCGAGAGGGCCATGCGTGACACCACCACCAATCCAGATTGGAGAACGGCTCGAGCCATGACGTGCACGACCGGTTCCCTTCTGCTTCCATGGCTTTTTTCCACCACCAGACACCTGACTACGATCCTTCGTGTGCGACAAAATCACGCGCGAGTTTGCGTCCTGCGCAACAATCACGTCGTGAACAACATTTGGGTTCACCGCAACGGCAAACAATGCGTCAGGTACCGTCATGGTTCCTGCGTCTTTGCCCTGCCAATTGTAGACTTTTACTTCAGCCATACATTTTCATCAGTTGCGAGAATAGTCACCAAGCTTCCACGTGCACCAGGAACCGCTCCCTTAATACCGATCATGTTCTTCTCAGCATCGATCGTGACGACTTCAAGATTCTTCACCGTAACGCGATCGCTTCCCATACGGCCAGCCATACGCATCCCTTTGAAGACACGTTGCACGCCACCGGCACCGATGGAACCCGACTTACGCTCCTGGTCCTTGTGACCGTGCGTACGTGGATGACCATGGAAACCGTGACGCTTCACGACGCCTTGGAAACCGCGACCCTTTGACGTACCGATCACGTTCACATTCTCGCCGAGCGTGAATGCAGACACTGTGACCGACGTTCCGCGTTCGAATGATTCACTATCCCCTACTGGGAACTGACGCATTGTGCGGAATTCTCCAAGATCCTTGGTTTCACCAGCCTGTGCCTTTACGACACCGGTGGTTTTGTCAAAACCGATTACGACGACTGCACGGCCCTGCGCATCCTTGCGCATACCGACAATCACCGAAGGCTCAGCCTCGATCATCGTCACCGGGACCACCGACCCATCTGGGCGGAAGACCTGCGACATTGCTACTTTTTTTCCGAGAAGCACTTTCATAGTGTTTCGTTCTTGCTCAAGGCAGAGGAACGTGAGGAATTAAGGCTTTTCAACGAAAAAACCAGAAGTATCAACGGTGCATACCACCAGCCGATCACTTCTAGCCCAAAACAACAGACGAACGCAGAGTTGTTAGGGTTGTTTAACGGTGAAAAGGGTTCTCCAAACTTCGCACGAATCGTCGAGAAGGTTTTCCAAGGGATCTTTCTTCTCGGTTCGTTCTGAAGTGTTTGTGCAGCATGGACTGCGAGCGAGAAATCTCGATGAGGTTTCTCTGTCGCAGTCCTTCTGCGTAATAAATTTACATCTTGATCTCAACACATTATCCATGATTGCAGAATGGACAGTCAA
>CAYHKX010000105.1:0-2799 GCA_964357305.1 uncultured Gammaproteobacteria bacterium
AACCTCGCCGCGTACATGGAGTTATGCGGAACAACGAGGGTACTGACTCCAACGAGCCCGGCCAATGCGATGCACTTCGCAACGGCCGGGACCTCAACTTCCTTCATCACGCAAGTGGTGGTGGATGAGAGGAAGGAAGGACATCCTCGCATTTTCCGGATATCGTAAGATAACAGAAGATGCGAGGATTTTCTTCACCACGCATACCGCGTGCAGATCCTCTGGGAGGTTACGATGTCCAGGTTCGAAACCCGTGACGCCGCCGCTAGGGGTCAATTTCTCGCCTCGCACGCCCTCGTTGAGTTCGATAAGGAGAACGCCGTGCTTCTGGCGCGGCGGAAGGAGCTCGAGGGGGCAGTCCGTGAGGCTCAGTGGCCCCCCGCCGGACACGAGGAGTGCTCAGGTGGAGATGATGTGGAAGAATGCTCCGCGATCTTCCCCACCGGGCACATGCCCGAGGGGTGGCGGGAGCGTCAATTTTCCTGTGGGGATGGGGGCTCCGGGGCATTTTTTTGCCCCACCCACGCCGAACAGGGGAGGGAGAGCGCTGGGCGCTGCAATTTTTGCAGCAACTAGCAACTCTCAACCTCGCCGCGTACATGGAGTTATGCGGAACAACGAGGGTACTCACTCCAACGATCCCGGCCGATGCACTTCGCAGCGGCCGGGATTTCTTTTTTTGAACATCTTTTATGATCCTCAGAACAAAAGAAAAGAAAACACCGGCCTTATATAAAGGTCGGTGTTTGCTGTTTAGATGCTATCAACGAGTATTGTCTCGAGTTCTCCGTCGATATCATCGATCGTTCCTTTTCGCTTTGCGAGTTCGGCGAGCTTTGGTCGCAGTTTGTCGCGGAGAGCATCGTCGATTTCCACACCTTGTGCTTCCGCAATTTCCCCCATACGAGCAGAAAATTGCTTGAATTGTCCGGTCCAATCTTCTCTCTCGTTGCGCAGACGCGCCATCTCTTCGGCTAAACGTTCCGCACGGCGGGCGATTTCTCCAACTTTGCTGCGTGCCCGAGCTGCGTCATCGGTCGTGCTAACTTCCGTCTCCGTGGCATTCAAGTCCTTTTTCGCATCTGCCGCCTTTTGACGGGCCTTGGAAATTTTATCTGCATTGGTTGCTTTCTTATCCGTTGGTTCTGGAACCGCACGAACGGTATCAAGGAATATTCGGGCATTGCCGAGAATGGAAATCAGCTCACCTCGAACTTCTTCCGTCATCTTTTCGCGTTCGACTGGTTTTGCTGTTTCTGGAGTTGGTGCTGGAGCTGCTGAACGCTCGACTGGGCGTGTGGGCTCAGGCTGACGCTCTTCTTTACGCCCACCGCCAAGAATATTCTTGAGGGCTCCAAAGGCACCGCTGAATCCACCGCTCGGTTCGCTTGATACCACCGGTGTTGGTGCAGGTCCTTCATAACGTCTTCCGGTAGATCGATAGTCGTCCCACGCTGGCTCCACTTCGTATCCGGAGGCACTAACGAATGCAACGGCACGGAATCCGTACGGAGCACCTTGTTTTTCTTCTACCTTCATGCAGGTTGCAGCATCTCTCCCAAACACATAATCACCATCGCCGAGATTGTACGTTGCGCCGTGATTTCCGCTTCCGTATACAAACGTCAGGCGATTACCACGAACCTTCAGAGCACGTCCTGAGCTGCCGATAGGGATTTCTACTGGGGCAGGAATAACGTCATTCGGAGACGATGTCTGTGCGTATTCCGTGACTTTACCACCGCGCACACGAACGAGTTTCGCAAAACTCGCGTCACGTCCCGAAAGGAGTCCCATGAGCGCCTCCTGTTCAGGCGTAAATTCAATCTCCGAAGGAATCATTGCCGCAACTTCCTGCATAAGTGCTCGCGCCTTCTCCGGGTCGGGCATCCTCGGGCCATTATAATCCCGATCTTTCAAAGCCTCAGTTGCTTCGCGCCATTTGCTGCTGATGACATTGTATTGATCGTAGGTGAGGCCATATCTCGTATAGGAATCGCGGTCGATCTATGCGACGTTGGCGGCCATGGCTGCAAGTTCTGTTTGTACTTCCTCCACCATTGCGACACGGCGCTCACGTTCGGCTATACCGCCTGATAGTTCACGATCAAGTTCGTCCATGATTTCTATTGCCTTCCGAGGATCGGCATCTGAACTTTCGAGCGCGGACCGAACTTCTCCCCAGCGATCAATTATGCGGTAATACTCAGTCGTTGAGAAGCCGTAAAGTGCGCGATCATTGTAAATATTTTCCATGGTCGCCCTCACACTTTCGTACCGAGCGCGCGTCGGCTTCATGAGTGTCTCCCGATCCTGTCGGCGACGCTCCTTTCCGCCTTCTTGTTCTTTGTACTGCGTTGCCCGTTCGTTGGCTTCACGTGCAGCAGCTTCGGTTTGGAAGTATTCAATCTTATAACGATACACATAGACGCTTCGATCGTAATCATACGTTTGTTCGGCACGATAGCCGGGATGCGCAAATACATCATTGCCTTGGTAATCCTTCGCGTAGGCAAGGGGTCGCAATCCAAGCGATGCGGGCGTAGGGAGTGCATCAAAAACGTCTACCTGTACTTCGCGCGCCTCTGGTTGAGCGAACCGATACCACGCTTCATGTAACCGTTTTTTATCAACTTCTGCTTTGAGGTTTTCAAGATCGGTATCGCTCAGCGCGTTATAACCATCACCCGAACGATAGGTAATAGCCGGGCGTCCGCCTTTGCCGATCTCCGGAATATCCTCCATATTCAAACGGAAAATGATATCACCGGGACTAGTGATTGTTGCTTTGAATGCCTC
>CAYHKX010000106.1:0-2789 GCA_964357305.1 uncultured Gammaproteobacteria bacterium
GATGTCTACATCTTCACCAGGAAGAAACACATCAGCATCCGAAGGAGTAATAAGCTCGATATCGTACGTCGTTATTGACGATGAGCCAGAATCTTCCTCACTTTCCGAATCGGAATACAACGTATCAGTCATTGTCACAGTCGTGTCTGTCGCAATATCGTTCGCTGCGACTCCTTCATTTTCGACTTCTACTGAGGTAATGTCGGTTGTTGCAGCGAACGCGGCCTTAATGCCCGTCATGATAATCGTTCCCGTCGTATTTGTCGCTGCGCTGGTGGTACACGTCACCACCTGACCGGCGGCAGCACATGTAATACTATCCGTTGATTCAAATGTTCCAGTTACTGCAGACGCGACCCCTACGACATTGATGCTCGATGGGAACGTGATATCGATAGTATCATCTGCATCCAATGCTAATGGCACTGTTAATGTTACCGTCGTTGATCCGACTGCACCAATATAATTGTTCGTTCCAAGCGACACACTTGCTGTGGCATCTGCAGCCACAACTGTCACCGTTGGTGGAGATGTAATTGCCGTCAAATTATTCGCACCAGTATCGTCAGTTCGCAAATCCAACGCCGTCGAAGCACTAGAATTTAGCGTTGTTCCAACAAATGAAACCGATAACACATCACCGGAATCCATTGTCTGGTTTGCACGAATTGTCATGAGTCCCGTATCCGTCGCAGAGCTTCCGGTGAATCCGATTGCAGTATTATCTGTTCCACCATTATCCGTATAGGATAATGCCCATTCACCAACAATATTCACCAATGAAAGACCCGTTTCTCGAACCGTATCAAACCCATTTGTCGGAAAGAGATTTGTTGGTGCTTGAAGCGTGATATTACTTTGTGCTGACGCAATATTACTCGCACCGATAGTCAATGTCACACGAACATATGACTTTGTTCCTACTGTTATTGTGCCAGATGCTCCGGCTCCGCCGAATGTTGCATCAGTCACGTTCGTTCCTCCAGTACCAATGTCAATTTGCGCTGTCCCCTCGCCGGCAGCAGCCTGAACAGGAGAAGGACGAAGAACGCCGCCAACCGTCCCCAATACCATAGCCAAACCAATACACATGACGCCCGTACGACGTAGCCGATGCACTAGAGAAGGACTTCGCACAATCATACTTGAAAATAGTTTCGAGAATCACTTTTGGAGAAACACCCCCCCAAAGACAGGGTGTTTTTCCTACTTCGAATTCAATGCATCGCGAGTCTGCATGTTGTCGAGATCGACATCAATATCCGAACTACTTTCAACATCCTCACCCAGAGTAAAGTGCCCCCATGCAGTCACTGGTACATCAATGACGTAATCGGCCCAGTCCTCACCATAAAGCGATTCTGCAACGTCCTCTGACACGATCCATCGAAGCGTGTTGTCTGCTTCCAGCGCATACACGCTGTTCACCGAAACAATCTTGACGAGCACCGTTCCCGCCATTGGCAACATTGGAGTGCCAATGGTGTAGTTCGAGAGGTAGTCGTCGTCCACTTCCACCACGTCGTCGAAGTCTTCTGCGTAGGTGAAGAAGGTCTGGCTGTCCAAGAATGGATGACGTACGCCGTCTTCCACATGATACACCGTACTCCATGATTCACCCTTCATGAACGTGCCATCTGGGAGCATCTCTTCTGAATCTTCACTTGTATCTACATCCTCAACATCTTCCTCTGCTGCTATTTCTGTATCAATGCTGAATGCACCAGATGTATCCGTTGCAAGTACCGTTAGGAGATCCGTTGCGTTGACAACGATTACCACACTACTTTCTGCAAGATCTGGAACCGTCCAGGTGTACGTTGAATCATTCAGCGTGTTCTCCACAATGGTGACGAGTGTGATTCCGCCATCTACTGAATAGTAGAGTGAAGCAAAGCCCGCCGTTCCGGTGCTTGCCGAGGTGTCCCACGTAATTTCTACCTCATCTCCTGGCATGTAAGCTTCTGCTGCTTCTGGAACCGTGACTTCAATATCATATATTGCCCCAGACGATGTGCTTGAGTCATCTTCGCTTTCTGAATCTGAGGAAAGTGTGTCCGTCATGGCGATAACCGAGTCCGTGGCGATATCATTTGCTGCGCTTCCTTCATCCTCAATTTCCAAGGAAGTCATATCGGTCGTCGCGGCGAATGCGGCCTTGATTCCTGTCATAATAATTGTGCCGGTGGCAAGTGTTGCACCATCCGTGGTACATGTAACCAACTGTGATGCTACTGCACAAGTGATATTCGCTGACGATTCAAGTGTTCCGGTCACTGCTGATGCTACTCCGGCAACATTCATGCTCGATGGAAACGTAAACTCAATCGTGTCATTCGCATCAAGAGCAAATGGCGACGTGACGGTGAGTGTAGTACTCCCCACAGCGCCGACGTAGTTATTTGTTCCGAGCGCAACCGATGCGGCTGCATCTGCCGCAGTGATGTCCGTAAGTCCCGTTGTCGTGTCATCAGCAATGTCATTCGTTGCGTTTCCTTCGTTTTCAACCTCAAACACGGAAACATCCGTGGATCCGACAAAGAACGATGTGATGTTCGCAAGAATAATTGTTCCAGTTGTTCCAGTTGCACCGCTCGTAACACACGTCAACACTTGCGAAGTGTCGTTACAGGTGATCGTTCCTCCGGCATCGTCAAACGTACCCGTCGCAACTTGGTCTGCGGTAACACCACTGATATTGATAAATGCTGGGAATGTAATATCGATGGTATCTGCGGCATCCAGCGCGAAAGGCACCGTCAACGTTGTGGTAACGTTTCCTGCTGCAC
>CAYHKX010000107.1:0-2778 GCA_964357305.1 uncultured Gammaproteobacteria bacterium
TGCGGATGTTCGAGCAGATGTTCGATCAGAAGCTCGGTGAGGTGAGAAGTGAAATACAGGGGCTCAGCAGCGAAATGCATCAAGGGTTCGATGAGGTTGGGAAAGAATTCATGAAAGTGAGGGCAGAAATGGCTCGAGGATTCGAGAAAGTTCGGATCGAAATCCGCGATGACATCATCGATGTGATCGATCAGAATATTCAGCCTCAACTCACCAGCGCCGTGAGCCGGATCACTCGCCTTGAACGTAAATTGGCGTAAGAAAGACAGTAAAATTTGCCAATATTAGCAATAAATGGTTGACAAATCAGCCATTTTTTGCTCTAGTATGGGGGCAAGTTTTCAGTTTGTTACAACATAGAAATACGCGCGACATTGCCGACGAGCTTGCAAACACATATTGGATGTTTGGCGAGAAAGAATAAAATAAAAAATCCCGCGTGGTGATCAGCATCTCCTCCAATGGATCATGCTCATCGCTCACGACGGGAATTTTTTGTAACTAGGCGCGAGTCTTTCGCTTTGCAGCCTTACGCTTTGCTGGTGCGCGCTTCTTTGCAGCCTTACGCTTTGCTGGTGCCTTCTTTGCGACCTTGCGTGCCTTCTTCTTCATTGCCATATGAGTATGACATTAAATTATCGACGCACGATATTAAGAACCGTGGTCAGTGTCATCACGAAGGAGTCTTCATGACTTGCCTAAAGTATAGCAGTGAATTTGTGGGACATACAGAATTTTGTATAAAAAAATTCAAGTTATGCACAGCGGAACATCACTCAATGATATTCACCGGCGTTCCAACTTCGCTCCATTCATAGATCCATTCCGAATTTTTTTCATTCATGTTGATGCACCCATGACTCATGGGATTCCCAAAATTGTTGTGCCAGTATGCCCAGTGAATATAGATGTGATCGTAAATGCGAAGATTCCATTTTACACCTGGAACAAAATAGTTTCGTGGATCACCAATACCGAATACCCACTTGTAATCGTGATACAACAATTTGTTTCGCACTGTTGTTTCGCCGATAGGTGTGTAATAGCCTTGTTTTGCAGTCGAAACGAGGAATGTATATATTGGCACACCGTATTCGTACGCGGTGAGCCGTTGCTCAGATGTATCAATCAGAATTGATTTTGCTGAAATATTTTTGTTCATGCGAGGTGTAACGCTCGCAACGACAAAACGTTTTGCTTCGCCTGACTCAATAATTGGTGCCGCGGCAACTGCGTGCGTTGCATCGGACGAGTATGGTGTGATGCGTACTGCATGATCTGTCGTGTGGAGTGCGGGCTCAACGTATCCTTGCGTTGAAACCATAATGACACCATCGACGACTCCAATCGGTGTGACAAGTGATGACGATGCACTCGATGATGTTGAGGATGATGACCGAACGAGTGACGATGTTTGCACATCGTAAGACCATGCAACAACGCTCGGTGTGGCGTATCCCATGGTTGATGTGAGGATTTCTTGCACGCCATCGTTATTCATATCGCCAAGTGCGATTGTAGCGCCGGTATTCTTTGCTGCGCTATCAATGAATACTTCAGTGATGAGCGTTCCATCAAGAGTAAACACTTTCACGCTTGGTCCACCGCCGAGCCCTGCGCCAACTACAATGTCGCCAATACCGTCACCGGTGACATCACCGCATGCGATGTTTATTCCGCCAGTGAACGAGGTGTCGAACGCAAAGAACCCCGGATTTTTTATAGCGCCCATTGCGGTAAAAATGCGAACGTGTGGCCCACCATTCCATGCCGCGCCAGTAATAATATCGTTTGTTCTATCTCCATCAACGTCGCATGCGGCAACATGTACTCCACCCCTATACGCAAGATCGTAGGCGATGAATGATCCAATGAATGAACCGTCCTGGCGAAAGACCGAGACGGTTGGATCGTCTCCTTCCCCGGAGCCGACAAGGATTTCCGCAGTTCCATCGTGGCCAAGATCGGTAGCGGCAACACTGCCAATACGTGCCTTCGGGTCTGCGTATGGAGTAAAAACGGTCATGACGTTTCCTTCAGCATCGAGAATTCGTACATCCGGTGCCGTCGAAGCCTGTACCGATGGTGAAAACGAAAACCATGCAAAGAGTATCGCAAAAAGGATGGTGGGGAGGTAACAGGTTCGTATCATAGAATAGCTCTAGTATACGTCGAGTTCGGACTTTGATTCTTTGGAGGATTGGTTGACCGGACTTTGGTGTTTTGTTATAGTTCTGTCGCTCACGGGCCAATAGCTCAGTTGGTAGAGCACCTGCTTTGCAAGCAGGGGGTCCAGGGTTCGAATCCCTGTTGGTCCACCACAAAAACACCTCGTGAATACGAGGTGTTTTTGCTACTTTACGGCGTTTTCTGGCATTTCTCCCGCGAGGAACGCCTCGATGTTCTTCACCACTTGTTTGCTCATTGCTGCGCGGGTCGTCACGGTTGCGCTTGCGGTGTGTGGCGTGAGAACGACATTTTGAAGTTTTCGGAGGCGTTCGGCGACTGCTGGATCTGCAGCAATATTTGGTTCGCCTTCGAATACATCAAGTCCTGCACCGCCGAGCTTTCCGCTCTCGAGCGCATCCACGAGTGCTGATTCATCTACGACCGGCCCACGGGCCGTGTTGATGAGAAATGCGGTGGGTTTCATCATCGCAAGTGCGGTCGCGTCAATGAGATGCGTTGTCGACGGGAGCAGGGGAACATGAAGGCTCACGATGTCCGCTTCCTGGAGGAGCGCTTCCTTCGAGCGAAACGACGCGTCAAATTCTGCTT
>CAYHKX010000108.1:0-2730 GCA_964357305.1 uncultured Gammaproteobacteria bacterium
ATGAGTGGCGTCACCGCACCGTCCGTGGCATCGTACAACGCCCGGTAAAACGCCATAAGTGGGATTGCATCGATGGGGAATGTGTATGTCCCTGCACGCTCCGACATAGCGGTCACAATCGAATCTGCACGAAATCGCGAGTACGTTTGATCAAAGCGCTCAATGCGTTCGCGAACCTCACGCAAAACGCTCAACACCATTTCTGGGTTGAGCGCCTTCGGAAAATCGATAGCCCAATGGGTTCCAATGGCCTCGAATTCCGCAGCACGATACATACTACACTTCCGCTTGCGTTTTAATGGTCTTCACTGCGGCGTTAAATCCAATCGGAGTAAGTGATGATCCTGAAACCTTTGTGAGGTTCAACTCATTAATATTCTTTCCAACTACTGCAGCCTGCAAACCGGAAATACATTTTCCTTGCCACAATGCAGACGGACCAACACCGTGAGGTTCGGCCGATACTGCAGTCACCACGTCATCCGCAAGCGTGAGCGTCACCGTGATCGACTCGGCTCCTGCCGGAGACGTGTACGCACCTTCTGCCGTATAGGTTCCGTTTGCGTACATCGATGATTCGGTTGCGGGCTCTGTCGTTGACGTGGTAATCGTGCTTGGCACCACCAACGTCTCAGAACCCGATGCAATTGCGGACGGAACCATGGGCGTTCCGGATCCGGCAGTTGGCGCCAAATCTTCAGCACTGTTATCCGTCGATGAAAAAACGAATGATCCAACAATCGCAACAGGAATTATTGCCGCAATCACGATACCAATACGTTTCAACCACATAGAAAAATAGAAAAAGTTCTTGGGCATTTTCTCCTGAATCCACAGACCGGTCAACGATGTCTGTGCACACAATAAAACGCACCACACCCCGGGCGATAAAGCCCGGGGTGTACGTCGTATCACACTTCAAACCCTGAACCGGAATGGCGATGTCTGCTGCAATGGTCCGGAATTCATTCCGACCCCGCCGATGAGCGGCACGTGCCACACACGGGCTTCACCTGACCCGCGTTCGATTATGAGCAACCAACGGCCCCCCAATACGGAGCTTCTGCAATCGTTCAGCCGCACGAGCGCGAGCAACCAGATCAAGCCGATGAGCGTGGTGCGAATGTACTTCAGTCTCGCCGCCGATCTGCCGCATGAGTTCTAAAGCGCAACGCATCCGAATCTGCGCCGTTCCGTACATCGCTACTGGAACCTCTCCGGGAAACGAAAGAAGCACGGCCACAACAAGCTGTCGATCGATGCATGCGCCGCGCAACTGACCGTCCGATGCCAGATCGCGACTCGCTTTCCGCTGCAACCTCCCCAATAATTCACTCTGCAAGTCGACTGCTGCACGAGCATCTGCAACGTCTCTCAGAATCCAGGAAAACTCCTCGGTGTCCAGACGGGCAATCACATCGGTCAAAGTCGTCAGTACGCAAGAATCGAGTTCCATGATCTTCCCCAAAAACAGATTAACACAGGATGATTCAATTGATAATCCGATCGCAACTCGACCGATAACACTGATGTTTTCCGCAAAGATTACATCAGGTGATACGGGTATTTGCTATACTTTTCTCAGGAACTATGTCGTACGCCCCACGAAAAACTGCATTTCATCTTTCCGTAAAACGCGCTGCGTCTGGACTTGGCGTGTTTACGAACGAACGAATTCCCAAGCGCCGATTCATCATTGAGTACTGGGGCGATGTCGTCACAGAATACGAAGCGGATCGTATTGGTGGGAAATATCTCTTCGAGCTCGGCAACGGCAAAACCATCAACGGCACCACACGAAAGAACACTGCCCGGTACATCAATCACTCCTGCCGGCCAAACTGCGAAATCGAAGTCAAAGGCAACAAAGTCCTCATCTACTCCCGCCGCATCATCAAACTCGGCGAAGAGCTCACCTACGACTACGGCAAGGACTATTTCAACGAATACATCAAACACTGCCGATGCCCAAAACACTAACAGAACACTCTGGCTCAAGGCCGGAGCGTTCTTTATTCCTGTACGACGTCCTCACCAAGCTCGTATGCGGGATAGAAGCTCTCTGGAAGATCGTGCACCATAGTTGCCCAGTCTTCACCGTACAACGCTTCGGCAATGTCGGCTGATGGAATCCAATGCAGCGTTCCACCTAGGCCAACAGCGTACACCTTCGAGACACTTGGAAGTTTTAGTAAGTACGATCCTGGCCTGTACGTCACCGACCCGTTAATCGGAATATCACCCATCACGTCGTCCGCAACCACTTCGACGTCGCCAAAATCGTCGTACCAGGAGTAATACGTTCCTTCGTTTTGAAACACGTATCGCCCGCCATCACGGCCACAGTAATACACGGCTGGCGACAATACCGTACGGATGAGACTATCTGCTACACACGCTATAGTACCGTCTGCCTCGCGCACATCAAGATTGTCACTTATCGTTTCAACGTCCCTCGCTACCTCGTCTGGATCATACGAGAACGTAGCGTTCAACAATCGCTGTTGCGCAGCCAAAAGTGAAGCGTAAGGATTGATTGGATTCTCATTCGGATCGAGAATCTCAAAATGAAGATGGTCTGCCGTCCACTCCGCATTCCCACTGTCGCCAAGGTACGCAATGTGCTGGCCGCGCTCGACTCGCACACCCTTCGCGATTCCCGGCGCATACACATACTCCGTTCCACCAATTCCAGCATCCGGTCCCGGCGTGGCGTTGTTGATATGCACG
>CAYHKX010000109.1:0-2576 GCA_964357305.1 uncultured Gammaproteobacteria bacterium
GGGCGGCTGATACATGAACCAAAGTGCGAGGGGGAGCAGCAGGAATACTGCGCTAGCAACGGAACCTTTTGGCAGCGTCATAGTGCCGGAATGATACCTGAAAAACCGGACAAAGCTAGGCTTAGGCGAGGCTAAGCCTTGAGAAGGTTTGGAAATATTACTTTTGCCGAAGCTAAGCTTCGCCGGTTTCATCACAAACTAAGTTTCTCACGAAGGTATATGAAGACCTAAAAACGAGAACGCCCGGCACCGTCGGCCGAGCGTCGTATTCGCGCCTGTTGGCGCAGATCTAGTTTACGGTCATCATCCGCCTCGGTTCGAAGTGTTCTGTGCACCGGGCTTCGTAGTCGTATCCTGTGTGAATTGGGCTGCCGCTGGTCGGTGGCTCGCCCATGAGCTGGGACCAGCGAGCCTCGAATCCGCACGCGGTGCACCATGCGTGAAGGCGGTGGACGCGGGCATTGTCCAGGTTCATGACCGCAGATACCGTCGGGAACGCTACGCCCAGGAAGTTCGTGTCGACGCCACCGAGAAGCACGTCTTGCCCGAGCGCCTGTAGCGTCTCGATGAAGCGTACGAGCGCCATCGGATCATCGAGGAAGTGAATCTCGTCGATTCCGACGACGTTGTCTGTGGGATCTACCAGTGTCTGAAGGTGCCTAAGATCATCAAAGAACGTGCAGAGACAACTTTGTCCGTCGCGGCTTTCGTGGTGATCATGTCCGTCGCGTTTGCTTGCACGCGGACGGAAGATTGTGCCACGTTGTTTTCCGTACTTCATTCGGCGATTGAAGTCACTGATGAGCGCATCACTTTTTCCGGCCGTCATGGGGCCGGTGTAGAGCGTCGCGGTGCCGAAGGGACGAAGTGGGCGAAGCGTCATGTGGTTTCCTCCAAGAAGACCGACGGTATTTTATCCGACGAATCCGTACGAATATCCATTATGCGTGGATAAGTCATGTTGTGCACAGTGTTGTGGGGAGTTGAACACATTTTGTACACAGGGCGTGATAAAATGTGGGTATGAGGATCGGTCTGGATGCTAGATTTTTTGGCCCGCGAGTCGGAGGCGGCGGTCTCGGCCGCTATGTCTCGGAATTGGTGCACGCATTGCAACGGGTCGATAGGGAAAATGAATATATTCTTTTTCTGAAAAAAGAGAATTTTCACGAGTGTGCAATAACGGCACCGAATTTTTCTAAACGACTCGTAAATATTCCCTGGTACTCCGCAGAGGAACAGCTGCGGCTGCCGCGCGAAGTGCGTCTTGCCAAGGTGAACCTTATGCATTATCCGCATTGGAACGTGCCGGTGTTCTCCCGCGTGCCATTTGTGGCAACTCTTCACGACCTCATTCTGCTTGAAGACCCAACGTCTGCTCGTACAACCACGCGAAATGCGCTGGTGCACGGGTTAAAGTCCGTTGGGCACCGTATTGCACTTGAGGCAGCGGTACACCGGAGTAAGCACATTATTACAATCTCTCAGTACACGAAAAACTCTATTCTCGATCACTTCCGTGTGTCGGGAAGGAAGATTTCCGTGGTGTACAACGGCATTCGCCCACCAACGGGTGGAGAGACGGTGGCGCTTTCGTCCCTAGGTGTACAGCGTCCATACATCCTCCACGTCGGCAATCGGTATCCGCACAAAAATCTGGAGATGCTCTTGGAGAGCTATGCCGATTTCTGCCGTACGGACGGGGAGACGATGCTGGTGTTCGCAGGGAAGGGTGATGTGTTCACTCGCGAACTTCAAGCCCATGCCCGAGCGCTCGGTATTCCCGACGTGCGCGTCCAGTGGATCGAGACGCCGACGGATGCGGTGCTCGCACGGCTTTATACCGACGCCACACTTGTTGTGACACCATCACGCATTGAAGGGTTCGGCATTCCACCGCTTGAAGCATTAAGCTTCGGGGTCCCGGTTGCGGCAAGTCACGCGTCTTCATTGCCCGAGGTCCTTGCTGATACGGTACGATATTTCGATCCAGACGACAGCAGTGCGTTGACGAGACTCATGCATGAAGCAGTAATTGCGCCGGAACTCTGGGCGCCGCTTCGAGAGAAGGGAATTCGTCGTGTGGAGCAGTTTTCTTGGGAACATACGGCAAAGGCGACGAGAGATATTTACCGCCATTACGCTGATCGACGATTGTGAAGAAAAATCGTGAACAATTGAAACAGTTTGACGACGCACTTCCAGAGCGTTTTGTTCAGGCTGGCGCAGGTAATGCATTGCGCAAGCTTCGGATTGATCACGGTGACGCAACGCCATCGCCATATATTGTAAAACTCACTCGTTCAACGTCCGACGAACAACGTCCGACGTCCGTTTCCTTCGTCACCGCGGAAATCGAAGCCCTTGCAAAGAGTTTTATTATTGATGGTGACGATGATATTGCAACACCGCACATTGATTCGGAGGACGATTTGTCGTTCGATGCGCTCGATATTTCATCACAACTTCGTGAATTTGATACTGCACTTCCGAACAGTCCTGTTTTCGAGACCCGACGTCCGACGTCCGACATCCGGTCATCGATTTCTCTTGATAACGCACTCTCAACCCTCGTG
>CAYHKX010000110.1:0-2519 GCA_964357305.1 uncultured Gammaproteobacteria bacterium
GCGCAGAGAACAGATCGTGAACACCTAACCGCAGTCGAAGTGCCGTCATCGTTAGAAGCTCCGCCGCCGCGAGCCCGACGGGGACTTCGTGGTGTTTCGCAACGACCAGGAGTCGATGGTGTTGCGCCGCCGCAAGAGCCGCGCGGACGCTATCGTCAGTCCAGAAGGGATGTGTTTCGACCCCGCAGCACTCACGAGTGACGAGTGTTGGGTACTTCATGCCGCACGAAGCGCACTTGCGCCCCTCATTCCACGGGGGATCGGCGAAGGCGCGCTGATACACGCTGATCGTCGCGGGGCAGATCTCGATCAAACCCTTACGGAGTTTTATGTCATTTTCCTTCATGTGTCACCCATTGTTGAAAAAGACAAAATTTTATACCATGATTTTGAATGATTGCCAAGTTGAACTCATCAGAAAAATCATCTTCGCCATAGAATAAGGTATAAGTGGTTGTTTGTATAAAAGAATATGGAATATACGCCCACACGAGTACTTGCAGGAAAGCAAGCAGGAAACGTCAGTGCAATTCTTGTTGGCGTACACGGGAATGAACGTGCGGGAGTAGAAGCGCTTGAGGAGCTTAATCTTCATACTATCGATGCAGGAGAAGTGCGATTGATTGTGGGTAATCCAAAGGCTATTGCAGAAGGTGTTCGCTTTATCGATACAAACCTCAATCGTTTATTTCGTCCTGAGGAGGAAATCAATGAAGAGGATAAGAGAACGTACGAGTACGAACGTTCTCGAGAAATCTTGCATGACATCGAGGGAGTAGATGCACTTCTTGATATTCACGGAAGCAATTCACCGGAAAGTGAACCATTCTGTATTTGCGAAGCTCATGCATTCGCGTATGCAAAGACGTTTCCTGCGCATCGTATTGTGAGTGGATTCGACGCACTCGAACCGGGAGGGTCGGACGGATACATGAACGCGCTGGGAGGCATGGGTATGTGTTTTGAAACGGGCTACATCAACGATCCGCAGGGTGTCGTGCGAGCAAAAGAAGCGATTATGGCGTTTCTCATACTTCGAGGACATATTGCTGGTGTAGCTCCTGCACAAACGCCTAAGATTTGGGTACACATGCAATCGCTCTATCACACAAAAACAAATGACTTCCAACCAGAAAAACCATTCGCCGATTTTGAGGAGGTACAGCGAGGGGCGTGTATAGGGAAAGATGGGGGAGAGCTCGTGTGTGCAGAAGATGACGGCATCGTGCTTTTTGTCCGTCCCCGTACTCGTGTAGGCGACGAAGCATTTTTGTTTGGAACGCAGAAGGGAATGATGTAATGAGCAGCATGGGTGGCGTGTTACAATAGGTACGTATGTCACGCCCTATTTTGGTTGAAGTGGTTTCGTCGCATGTGCATTTAAGCGAAGCACATCACCGGATTCTTTTTGGTGAGCGTCATTCGGGTACGGTGCATCAGGTCTTAAGCCAAGCTGGGCAGTTTGCGTATGCGGAAACCGTCGATGTTATTGGATCGAACGGGGAATTGATTCCACTTCGTGTGCTCGGCCCGTCGAGAAAGGTGACACAAGTCGAGCTTACGCCAACGGAGGCTGCATTTCTTGGATTAGATGCGGTAGAGGCGCTTTCCGGAGATCTTCGTCCCGCGGTGGATTGTGTGCTTCGTACACGGTTCGCCACGATTGATGCATCGAAATCCGTCATCGTGCCACGGAAGCACATCCATCTTTCCGACAGTGAAGCGCAAGCGTTGCGCCTTGATCACGGCGCGGTGGTGCGAGTTGACTTGGTTGGCGATGGCGTGCAAGTGATTGATCACGTTGCGGTTCGTGTGCACCCAACGTATCGTGCACGCATGCACATTCATGCAGACGACGCCCGAGATTTGTGGTTGAGCGCAGGAACGCACGTTCGTATTCGCGATATTCAGCACGAAGTATGATTCATCGATTTTTTCGTGCTTTTGTATGCATGCTCGTCCTTGCAGCCACGGCGCACTACGTCCTACGCACCACGTCCTACGCCCTCGCGTCTACCATCGACCTTTCCCTCGATAACAATAGTATTTCTTTTTCAGAAGACACGCTCTATTCCGGCGACGTCATTCGTATTTATGCTCGGGTAAAGAATATTGGTGATGTTGACGCAAGTGCATACGTCCTGTTTTATCAGGGCGGTTTGTTGGTCGGAGCATCACAGGCGGTTTCACTGCTCGCCAGTGGAAATCCAGATGATGTGTATGTGGATTTCACCGTGCCGACGGGAAGCTTTAATATTCGTGCCGTGCTTCAGGGCTCGGCACCGCAAGATCAGAATCCTGTAAATGATGCAGTGCAGACGTCGTTGTATTACCCAATTATTGACGAGGATCGAGATGGTGTCACGGATGACGACGATAATTGTGCAAATGATGAGAATGCCGATCAGCGTGATACGGACGGGGATGGTATTGGGGATGTGTGTGGTAATGATGACGATGGTGACGGCTTGTCAGACGCAAACGATCAATATCCGTTGGACAATACCAAATCGGCAGAT
>CAYHKX010000111.1:0-2493 GCA_964357305.1 uncultured Gammaproteobacteria bacterium
GGATTTGGTAAGCATACACAGAGAACATGAGCTCTTGCGAACAATAAAAAACCAAGCAGAAAAACAGGGTAACAGAGGAGCGTTTCCACTCGCACAAGCCCCTATTTTGTTAGAGTCCAGAGAAGATGTGGTGCATAGAAAAACGGTCCGTACAGAAGATACCGAGATCGTTACGGAACATAGAGAAAGCGCAATGATCATGTTACCGCCAGACGAGATTGATGAAGGTGGGGATGTAAAGAATGCGCAGGAGAGAGAATATAACGCCGAGATCATTCCCAGAAAAGAAACGTTTGAAGAAATGCTGGAGGAGTTGGGAAGAACATTTACTCGCGTTGATGGAGAAAATGTGCCAAATTCTTGGCGTGCTGAGCCGTATAGCGCCTTCTTACTCTTTGGTGAAGGGGAAGAAAGGGGAAAGATCGTGTTTGTGAATGATGGAGGTGGAAATGCGACATATATTGTGCATGATGTGGGGCGTCCATCAGGCGATTTGCCTCAGTTTGCAGAAAGAACAAAATCGGAATTACGGGATTTAGGCTGGGAAAAAGTTACATGGGTGGTGTATCCAGGGGATTTAGTGCGATGGCGAGAGAAAATAATGACTCATGTATTGTATTCGTTACAGGGCCGAACAGAAGACGCTGAGGAGTACGGAAATACAAAAGAAAAGAGTTACGGTACTGCTATTTCTATCAGTAGGTTATTAAAAAAAGAGTACGGCATTGGCTTAGATGCGGAAAAATTAAAAAAAATCGCGGCGGCGCTATTAGGGAAGAATGATGCGGATGAATGGCGAACAATTACTCGTTTTTCAAGAAGTTTTACAGAAAGACTCGTGGAGCTTTGCGTGCGGTTAAGTAAGCCAAGTCCTGAATGGATGCAGCCAGGTGGAGTATTAAAGAAAGCAAAGGAGGCACTGGCAGAACGAAATCTCGGAGGACTAGATTATGAAAGCATGATGCGCACCGCAAATGCTATTTTAGCAAATACTTTACAGACACAAACTGATGGACAGGTTGGGATTTGTGAAGTGCGGAATTTTCTTGGCACAGGTACGCTTCCGAGCGAGGAGATCATTCCCAATAATATTTTTCGATTACAAATCTTTTTTTCGCCAGCACTTATTCGTGCGCTTATTGAGCGCATTATTCGTGAAACCGCCCCAAGGGGCTGGAAAACGATGAATGCCATAGATGAAGAGCTGAGAAATCAGGGTATTCATATTGAGATTGAGAGATTATGGCAGCAGGTACAAACGCAGCGAGAAATGCGTGGAGAGAGAACGGACGATACAGGATATTTTAGAGGATCAGGAGCGATTCGAAGGGAAGATAAGCATGATCCTCGAGCACAAAACCCAGATTTACGGCTATATCTTTCTCCAGAACTTGCAGCGGCTGTTGTTGCTCATTATGTCGCCATCTCCACAAAACAGCGTATCTGATCTGGTCCCTTCTCGTTTTTAGGGGGAATTGGTAGAATTTGAGAGCACATTTTTTGCCGGGATGGCGAAGTTGGTATACGCGGCAGACTTAAGATCTGCTTCTCGAAAGAGATCGTGGGTTCGAGTCCCGCTCCCGGCACCAAATTTTCATACGCGCCAGCGCTTTACTTTTTTGTGAATATCTGCTGAAATATCGCTGCTTGCATGTTGCGAGCAGCTCAACCACGGGTGAAAAAATGACCACGTCCCAGCCCCTCACGATGTCGGCGCTCTGCGCCATGATCGACCTCATGGAGCTCAACCCGTCCGTCACGGCGGATGGCATCTATGAACTCTGTGAGGCGGCCAAGAAACTGAATTTCGCGTCCGTGTGCGTGCGGCCGAACTGGGTCGTCGTCGCCAAGGCGTTCCTCGCCGGAAGCGGCGTGAAGGTGTGCACCGTCATCTCGTTTCACGAGGGCACCGATGCTCATGAGAGCAAGATATCGGAGGCTCGCGCCGCGATCGCGCGCGGCGCCACGGAGATCGACTGGGTGTTCGACCATCGGTTGATGTCGGGCTACCCGGATCAGGATTCCCTCGCAATGGTGACCAGCGAGGTCACCGAGATCGCGGGGCTCGCGCGCGAGTTCCCGGAGATCGTATGGAAGGTGATCGTCGAAACGTGTGCTCTGGATGACGCCCAGAAGCGCGCGATCTGCGAGTTGCTCGCGGCCACTGGAGTGATTCGGTTCATCAAGACGTCCACCGGGTACGGGACGCCGCGCGGTGTCGATGTGCCCAAGGGCGCCACGATCACGGACGTGAAGATTTTCGCCGGAGTCATCGCCGAGCACTGGTCATCGATGCAAATCATGGCGTCCGGAGGGGTTCGATCGCTGGGGCAGCTCCTCGCGCTCCGCGCCGCTGGCGCGACGCGGTTCGGAATCGAACGCGATGTCGCGATGAGTATCGTCCAAGAGTTTTCTGCGCACATAATCATTCGATAGGCCAACGGACGGCGGCGCACACGAGTGCCCGCCGTCTTTACGTTTTGATACACTACG
>CAYHKX010000112.1:0-2476 GCA_964357305.1 uncultured Gammaproteobacteria bacterium
GTGGGTGCGCGCCTTGCATGTCGTGGTCCACGGCTTTTCCGATATCGTGGAACAGGCCACCTTTTTTACAGATGAACACGTCCGCGCCGAGTTCTTCCGCCATCATGCCAGCCAAACGAGCTACCTCAATAGAGTGTTGAAGTACGTTTTGTCCGTAGCTTGTGCGGAATTTCAAGCGACCGAGAATCGCCACGAGTTTTGGATCGATCGACGGCACTGGAATACCGAGTTCATACAATGCATCCTCGCCCGATTTCTTCATTTCCTTTGCGAGCTCTTGCTTTGCGGTGTTGATTGCTTCCTCAATCTTTGCTGGCTGAATGCGGCCGTCCTTCATGAGCATTTCCAACGCACGCTTCGCGACTTGTCGACGAACCGGAGAGAATCCACTGATCGTTATGGAATTGGGGGTGTCGTCAATAATAAGCTCACAACCCGTGAGATGCTCCAGGGTTTTGATATTGCGCCCTTCTTTTCCAATAATGCGCCCTTTCATGTCATCAGTTGGGAGATCAACGAACGTGGTGGTTGCATCGACGACCTGACTGCTTGCAAACCTGCTGATGGCAAGCGAAAGGATTTTGCGCGCCTTTGCCTCAATCTCGTCCTCACTGATCTGGTCCATTTTTCGGATGCGCGAAAGGAGTGCCTCAGTTTCTGTTTCTTCGATACGCGTAAAGAGGATCTCTGATGCGGCCTCCTTGGTAAGCCCAGCAACTTCCTGAAGCTTTGCGAAGGCTTCATTATGAATTTTTACAACGGATTCCTTTGCTGCGATGAGTTTTTCTTTCTCTACTTCGAGTGTATTTTTTTTGTTTTCGAAGTCGAGCAGCGTTTCGTCAAACCTGCGTTCACGATCCGTAATGCGGGTTTGTACTTCCTTCATCTCCGCTTCCTTTGATGAAAGTTCGAGCTTTCCGTCTTCAATAATTTTGATTGAGCGTTCTTTTGCATCAAGTAATAGTTGCTGTTCGGCGGTTCGGGCGGCTTGGACAATAGCGTGTTCGCTTGCCCTTGCGTCACGAAGAATACGGTCTTCGTCCTCCCTTGCTTTCTTGAGTAACTCCTGAGCTCGAGACTCCGCAGTGTTTCCGAGGGTCTTGCCGTGTTTGTCACGAACGATGTATCCCACAGCGCCTCCGACAGCGAGTCCGAGGAGAATAAATAGAATTGGCGTGAACATAGGGGTTTCAGTTCTGATTGGATGCCAAAACAAAGGCTACTCGCCTTTGTTTTTTTGGTGCATGTAGGGAATTGTCAGCAAAATACCGCGTCATATACCCAGATTCTCCTGCAGCTGGAACCCAACCGAATCATCAATATTTACACTTTGAGTGTATCATGTCGTGAGTGTTTTTGCTAATCCGAGCCAGGTTTCCTTCGTGATTGCCTCGAGGGGGGTGGCATCGGTAAGCCGATACGGGCCGATCGCGGTTCGTTCGAGAGCGGTGAGGTACGCCCTCGTGCCGAGTGCCGTACCAAGATCGCGTGCCAAGGCTCGAATATACGTCCCAGAGGTGCAGTCGATGATGACGGGGAGGGGAAAGGGGAGTGCGTAGGGCGTAGGGTGTAGGGCTGAAGGATCAATTTCAAATCGCTTTACCGTCACTTCGCGGGGCGGTCGATCGATTTCAATCCCTTTGCGTGCCAGCTCGTAGAGCTTTTTTCCACCGATTTTGATTGCGGAGTGCATTGGCGGAATCTGTTTCAAATCCCCAGTCAATCCTTGTATTGCCAATTCGATCGTTTCGATAGGAACTTCTCCCGGTGCAGCGTCCGTGATTTCTCCTTCCGGATCCAATGTTGTCGAGTCTTTGCCGACGAGAATTGTGGCGTGATACGTTTTATCCATGCTGAGGAATGTGTTCAAGTGCTTCGTGGACTCTCGTCCAACGCCAATAATAAGCAGGCCGGTTGCGAACGGGTCCAGGGTTCCGGCGTGTCCCACGGTGCGCTCACCGGTGACCTTGCGCACACGATCGACAACGTCGTGGCTTGTCATGCCCGCGGGTTTGTTGATGAGAAGATACGACATAGTTACAGGGTTGATTCCAACACTGCCATTACCGCGGGGTTCAGATTGCTGGTGAAGTATTCTTTGAGTTCGCGAATGGGAACCCACCGTGTTTCTCTAATCTCCTTCGTTTTCATAGTCAGCATTTCGTTGGAGTGGAGTTTGCAAAGAAAATAACTCATGACGACAGGGAATTGCGGATGCTCTCGTGTATCGATATGTTGCACAATGTCCACGGTGTAGCCCGTTTCCTCCAAAACTTCTCGTTGCATCGCTTCCTCTTCTGATTCGTTGTCCTCGATGGTTCCGCCGGGGAAGACCCAATGCAAGAGTCCGCTTCCTTGGCCGGATTCTATGGTTTGTCGTTGAGCAATAAGCACCTCTTGGCCTCGTAAAACTACTCCAACGGCGATGGTTGCTTTCTTAGAAGGGCGTTGTGACATAGAATAGATGGAGTATGAA
>CAYHKX010000113.1:0-2457 GCA_964357305.1 uncultured Gammaproteobacteria bacterium
GCCATTCAAAAAGCGCTCGAGCACACCCGTCACATCGACATGAAAATGGTGGATGCGCAACAGACGCGCCGTATTCTTGATCGTCTCGTGGGGTACGAGCTCTCACCACTCTTGTGGAATAAGGTGCAGCGTGGGCTTTCTGCCGGCCGCGTGCAGTCCGTCGCCGTTCGACTTGTGGTGGAACGCGAGCGTGAACGCCTCGCATTCGTAAAAGAAGAATATTGGTCCATTGAAGCCATGCTGCAGCGCGGCGACACACAGTTCCCCACAAAACTTGTTGCGATTGGCGACCGAAAAATCGACAAACTCGACCTGAAAACCGAAACAGAATCCTCTGCCGTTGTCACCGCAGTACAGAATGCGGAGTTTGTGGTGAAATCCGTGGAAAGGAAAGGCGCGTCACGCAAAGCCCCAACGCCACTCACCACATCAACATTACAACAGGAAGCATACAACCGCATGGGCATGAGTGCGAAACAAACCATGACGCTTGCGCAAAAGCTCTACGAAACTGGACGCATCACCTACATGCGTACCGATTCCATGAACCTTGCCGAGCCATTTGTCGATGCGGTACAGGCCTACGCAAAAGCAACATTTGGCGAAAAATATCTCACCGGCGGCGTGCACTATAAAACGAATAAAAAAGGTGCACAGGAAGCGCACGAAGCAATTCGCCCTACAGACGTTTCCGCAGAGCCGGAATCACTCCGCACCGCGCTTGATCCTGGGATGTGGAAACTGTACGACCTCATTTGGCGCCGTACCGTTGCATCCCAGCTCCCAAGCGCAAAAATTGAGCGCACGGCAATCGATTTCCTCGTAAACAACCACACCTTCCGCGGCAACGGCAGTATTGTGGTGTTTGACGGCTACATGAAAGTCTGGCGCGCGGCAGAAGATAAACTCCTTCCAGATCTCGCCGCGGGAGACAACGTGGGCAAAGCCGTCAGTGTTACACCGGAACAGCATTTCACTGAACCGCCAGCACGCTACAGCGACGCATCGCTCATTAAAATCATGGAAGAGTACGGTATTGGTCGTCCTTCGACGTACGCCCCAACCCTCGCCACCATTGAAGCACGCGGCTATGTGTTGCGCGATGACAACAAAAAACTCTTTCCATCAGATATCGCGCTTGTGGTTACCGATTTACTCAAAGAACATTTTCCACAAATCGTCGACTACGAATTTACCGCAACAATGGAAAAGAAGCTTGACGACATTGCTGAAGGCGATGAAAACTGGCAACTCGTGCTTGCGGGATTCTACGGCCCGTTCCATCACCTCATTGAGGAGAAGGGTGGCGAGCTTACCCGCGAGGCGATCATGAAAGTGACCGAGATTGGAATCGATCCCGAATCAGGAAAAATGATCGTTGCGCGTACGGGTCGCTTTGGGCCGTTCGTGCAAATTGGTGAAGCATCCAAAGAGAAAGACGCTACAAAACCACGTCGTGCAAGTCTGGAAAAAACACAAACGATCGACACGCTCACTCTCGAGCAAGCCTTGCGCCTCCTCTCCCTCCCTCGAACACTGGGGAAACACACAAACGGCGAAGACATCATTGCAAACGTGGGACGTTTTGGCCCGTACCTCAAATGTGGCGACGTGAACATCACCCTTCCACCAGAACACCACCCGGCAACCGTCACCCTCGAACAAGCGATGCAGATTTGTACGGACGGTGTCGCAAAGAAAATCAAGGCAATGACACCGCTCGCGGAACTCGGCATTGAGCCAGAAACGAAGACGAACATTGTGATCAAGGACGGACGGTACGGCCCATATGTCACTGATGGAAAAACGAATGCGACCGTACCAAAAGGCACAGATCCAATGACCGTAACTCTTGCAGCGGCGATTGATCTCCTCGTAAAAAAGCGTGCCGCACCAAAGAAAATGTGGAAGCGAAAGAAGAGTGAAGAGAACGAGTAATTACGCCGCACGCTTCATAGCGCGTTCTGTTTTCGGTAGCTCACGATCAACATGTTCCTGAACCGATATCCGTGCTTGAGCAACTAATACCGCAACGCCACTGCCCGTATCTTGAAGAAGGCGAAGACGTGTCAGTGAACCTTCGAGCGGACCGGTAGTACTCGGGATCATTGAGCCTTGCCATGCCTCTTGCCAAGCGTTCTGAAATGCAGCATCAATCTGCGCCACTGTTTCCACACCTCCTCGCTGAAGGGCAGCATGTTCTACGCGTTCTCGGAATGCAACGAGTTGCCTAGTCATCGGTTCGTCTCGACGTGCAAGAAGACGGAGCGCGGAATGTTCGCTACCTCGCGCCCGTGCTGCAATACTTTCATCAAGGCTGTTTTGGAGTTCCGTACGTCTCTTACCGGCCAACGTCGCCATCTGATCCTGATATATCGCGCGAAGATCCTCAAGTTGCTTCTTCATTGCTGCACGAGTCTTTGCATCCAGTCCTCGCGACGTTGCAATTGCGCGCTC
>CAYHKX010000114.1:0-2446 GCA_964357305.1 uncultured Gammaproteobacteria bacterium
CTATCACGCTCAATTCCTCGGCAAGCTCACGCGCAATGGCCGCATCTACTGTTTCACCATCATCAATTTTTCCTCCTGGTAAATTCCAATTCCCAGGAGCAATGCGTTTGCTCATGCTCCGTTTGCACAACAGCACTTCGTCGTGATTATTCATAATCACCGCAGCGACATTATAGCGAGCAATTGTACGCTTTGATTTTCCAATTGAATTTCCTTCTACCATTTCAGTGTAGTCAACAAGATTACTCATACAGCCAAAATTAATACTATCGGCTCTCTCTTGTTCTGTGATCTGAAAACGGGGTTATAGATCATCGCATGATGGAGCCGTTCTTGTGCATATGCGAATAATTAATTGAATACGATCAGAATAACAACCGGCGCCAAATAGTCAAACATACTCGAGCGAGCACCTCGTCGTAGGTCTCGTTCATGGAGTGCAACAAAAAATCCCCTTTCGAGGACTTCTTGATTGCAGGATGTTGTGTTTGCAATTAACGCTTGCGCCACTGTGGGCTGCGGCGGGCACCGCGCTTTCCGAACTTCTTGCGTTCCTTTTTGCGAGGATCACGGGTCATGAGGCCAGCGGCCTTCAATACCGTCTTGAGCTCTGCTTCCATTTCCACGAGTGTGCGTGCAATTCCGAGGCGTGATGCATCGGCCTGGCCGACCATACCACCACCAACAGTCTTTATACTCACGTCGAACTTGTCCGTCTTCCCTACTTCCTTGAGTGGGCGAACAACGACACCACGGAGTTCTTCTGTAGTAAAGAACGCTTCGAACGGTTTGCCGTTTACCACGATTTTTCCAGATCCTTCCGAAAGACGGACCTGAGCGGTTGCGGTCTTACGGCGACCAAGTGCTTGAAAATATTTAGTTGCCATATTACGAGATGGTGAGACGAATCATGCGAGCCGTGCGATGCTTCGTTTTTGGAAGCATACGGGACACCGCCTGACGAAGCACTTCTGCGGGATCCTTTTCCCAAAGGTTGCGCATCGTCTTCGTCTTGAGTCCGCCTGGCTGACCAGAGTGCGTGTAATACTTCTTTTGTTCGTACTTCTTTCCAGTGACTTCCATCTTCGCCACATTCGTGACCGTGACAAAATCACCCGCATCAACGTTCGGCTGGAACGCTGCGCTCGTCTTGCCCATGAGATGCATAGCAATATCCGTTGCCAAACGACCGAGAATCTTTCCCGATGCGTCGACCGAATAGGTTTTTCGTGTTGGGGTTGCCATATTAGACAAATTCAATCATTGCCGTTTCTGCAGCATCACCATGACGCGTTCCCATTTTGGTCATGCGCGTATAGCCACCGTTACGATCCTTAAATCGTGGGGCGATGACTTCGATGAGCTTCTTCACCGGTTGTTCCGTGGTGAAGTAGGCCAAAAGCTGACGACGTGATGCGAGGGTGTTCTTTTTGGCGATGGTAATCATCTTTTCCACCATTGGGCGCGCAACGCGTGCTTTTCCGGCAGTGACCTCGATCTTCTCGTAGGTCACCATTGCCGTCACTAAGTCGCGAATAAGCGCCTTGCGTTGCGGAGCCTTGCGTCCAAGTGTTTTCGTTTTATTTCGATGTCGCATACGTTACTCGGTTGGCGCGGCGTCCTCCGATGCGCGAGCAATTTGTTCAGTGAGACTTGCGTGGTTCAATTGTCCCTGAATCCACGTGAAGTGATTGAGTAAAATTTTTGTGGTTTGTTCAACAGCTTCCTGAGGAGTTACCGTGCCGTCGGTCGTAATGTTCATGATGAGTTTGTCGTAGTTGGTGATTTCTCCAACACGCGTGTTTTCCACACGGAACCCGACATTGCGCACTGGGCTAAACATCGCGTCGATAGAGATCACACCAATTTCCGTTGGTGCGCTGTCACGTTCCTCAGTTGGAACGTATCCGCGACCACGAGAAACCGTGATTTCCATATCGAGCACCGCCTTTGCGTCCGTAATCGTTGCAAGCTCGAGGTCGATGTTTGCGATTTCGACGTCAGCGTTCTTCTCAAACGCCGCCGCGGTCACAACACCTTCCTTATTTGCAACCAACTTCAGCGTGACTGGCTCTTCTGAGTGCACCTTCATGCGCAACTTTTTCAAGTTCAGCATAATGTCGAGCACGTCTTCTTTCACACCAGGTACCGTGGAAAACTCGTGCTGCACGCCTTTGATTTTCATAGCAGTAACTGCTGCACCTGGAAGCGAGGAAAGCATGACGCGACGAAGGGAGTTCCCAACAGTCGTGCCATATCCGTGGTGGAGTGGCTCGATCGTGAGAATACTTTCATGCTCAGCTGCGCCTGGCGCGAAGTGCATTTTTGACGGAAGGAAGATGGTCTCCATAGTGAGAGATTATGGGACTAAACGTTTAGCGCATCGAGTAGAACTCGATAATGAGCTTTGGATCGTATGCTTCCTTCAAATCATCCCCCATTGGAA
>CAYHKX010000115.1:0-2237 GCA_964357305.1 uncultured Gammaproteobacteria bacterium
GCGCGGATGGACGCACGGTCGGCTGAGTCTCGAAATGGTGTTGTGGCCGCCAAACGTGTTGTTTGTTCCTGGGCACGAGATACCGATGTTCATGCGCTCATCCATTGCGGCAGCGACGACGGTTCATGACGTTGCGTTCAAAATCCTTCCGGAGGTGTACGAACCAGCCGCAGTGCGTCGACAAGACATTGCGGTGTGCAGGGCGATTGGCCGCGCGAAAACATTGTTTGTGCCATCGAATGCCACAAAACATGATCTCGTGTATGCATATCACGTCGACGGTAAACGTATTGTGGTAACGCCGCTTGCACCAACGCTTCCTGTGGCCGAGGTCGATGTGGAAGAAGTCTTGCGTCGGTATCAGGTTGGCGACGGGCAATACATTTTTGCGATGAGTCGTTTGGAAAAAAAGAAGAACACACTCCTTCTTGTACGTGCATTCGCGGCGCTCAAGCGAAAACTTGGTCACGCACATCCGTTGACGCTGGTGCTTGGCGGACCGTTTGGATTTGGTGAACGCGATATTCGTCGGGCCATTACGGAAGAGCAGATTGAAGGCGAGGTTCGTTTGCCGGGATATCTCAATGACGCCGATGCGTCCGTACTCCTCCGTCATGCGCGGTGCTTTGCATGGCCATCACGCGCAGAAGGGTTCGGGATACCGATCCTCGAAGCCATGGCACATGGTACGCCGGTGATTGCGTCGAACATTCCGTCGTCGATTGAGGTTGCTGGAGACGCGGCGCTTCTCGTTTCCCAACATGACATCTCTGCATTCACCCGCGGGCTCGAAACACTCGTGCATGATTCGGCGCTATGCGAACGCTATCGTCAGGCTGGTTTTGTGCGCGTTCAGGCCTTTTCTTGGGACCGATGTGCCACAGAGACCTGGAAGGCACTGCGAGCCTTGATTCGGTAAGCGGCGAACGCGGGAGAGTCGGTTATCCTCATGAAGGTGTTAGGGCGGCTATGCATACTTGGTGTATATGTATACCACCATCGCTCCTGCGTTCATGGCGCTTGGGATACCGTCTCGCCTTGCCGATGTATACTGCTTTGTTGCTGAGCAAGGCGAAGTGGCTGCGCGTGATGTTGCAGAAGCGTTTTCCTACACGCGATCGACGGCGCATGACGTGCTTTCAACGCTCGTGCGATACGGCTTTGCCCGTTCCGTCACGCGCGGCAAGGAAAAGATTTTTTCTATGGAATCGCCGCACGTTATTCGTGACGCATTCATTGCCGAGCGGCAAAAGGCAGAAACGCGCTCGGAGGTATTCGAACAGATGCTTCCTGTGCTTCGTGCACTCCATGCATCAGGGAGTCCGGGGACAGGCGTGCGATATTTTTCTGGTGTGAAAGGATTACGAGAAATCCAGCGTGAGTTTGATGGGCTGCCGGGCGATATTTTGCAGCTTCTTGATATCGACACATTCCAGGCGTTGGAAGTTGCGCGAGGGAAAGAACTCGGCCGTCATCGGATGATCGATAACGCCAAACACACGCGGAGCATTGTGCTTACGGATCAACGGATTGATGTGATTCCGCATACTGGAGCAGAAATTCGAGCGATTTCTCGCGATCTTCTTTCCGCGCCCGGCGAGATGAGTGTTTGCGGTGATCGCGTTCTCCTCCTCTCTTACGTCGATGAAATTTCCATCATTGAAATCCGTTCTCGCGCCATTGCCGACGTGTGTCGCGCGACCCTCGAACTCGCCTGGAAGGCGGCAGAACAGTGGGGGACGGTTGGGAACGGTACGAGGCAGTAGGAGATAGGTAAATATATGAACACAAGAAAACCGCCATGATGGCGGTTTTCTTGTGTTCTCTGCAGTGTTTCGGAGAGGATCGGGCGCAGTGATGAGCCGAAGTTCATATGCGCCATGACCCACCTCTGTGGAACGAGTGAGCCGAAGCCCAGTCGTCCGCTGGCGTGCCGGATGAGGAACGTGGTAGTACTCCGCGGACCAAATCCATCTCTCCTCCTCCGAAACAATGGAGAGAACGGGGTATTTGACCGCTCTCTCCTCCTGATTTCATTTCAAGTTACGATTTTGTGTCTTGTGATGAGAATCTGTGAGAACGTGTGACAAGCAGTCACTGAACGTTTCGTCGGTTTCCCGTTGCGAAACGAACCGGGTACAATAGCAAAAAATCCACCTTTTGTCAATCCTGTGAACAATATTTTTTCGCAAATATTAGGCCATAAACGCCAAATCACGGCGCTAGAGCGGTTTGTG
>CAYHKX010000116.1:0-2204 GCA_964357305.1 uncultured Gammaproteobacteria bacterium
GCATTTGAGAAGTGAACAGCTTTGAAAAGACTCAAGAAGCAAATGATGCATATTGTGAAAGTGGTTTTTGATCTTAAAAAAGTTCAAAAAATCGACGACGCTGCCGATGCGCTCGCGATTGCGTGGACTGGCGCAACACTATGACGAAGAATCTTCCTCAAAGTATTCTCGATCTCGCAAAGGCGATCCAAACAGCGGGTGGTCGCGCACTTTTGGTTGGTGGATGTGTTCGTGACATGTTACTCGATCACGTTCCAACGGATTTTGATATTGAAGTGTACGGCCTCGAGCCATCAAAACTTGCCGAGCTCGCCTCAACATTTGGTGAAGTCATCGATGTTGGTAAGGCATTCGGAATTTTGAAGTTGCAGGTTGAATTCTCTCCCCCATTTATGGGGGAGTCGGAGGGGGCTATAGATCTCGGCATTCCCCGTCGCGATTCGAAGATCGAAGCGGGTCACAAGGGTTTTGATGTTCACGTGGATCCATCAATGTCGCCGTCAGATGCCGTCCGTCGACGTGACTTTACCGTCAACGCGATCATGATGGATCCGTTGACTGGCGAGGTGATCGATCCTGCTAGTGGTACAGCCGATCTTGAAGCGAGGATTTTACGCGTGGTTGACCCAGAACTTTTTGGTGATGATCCGCTTCGTGTGTTGCGCGCACTGCACTTTGCAGCACGATTTGATCTTGTTGTTGATGTGGAATCGATGAATGTTTTACGCGCCGCTGTTCCAAGTTTGAAAGAGCTTTCACCAGAGCGATTGCGCGATGAGTGGCGAAAGCTACTTGTGCTCGCGGAAAAGCCATCGATCGGTCTGCAATTAGGTTTTGATCTCGGTGTGTTCCATGTGTTGCATCCAGAATTGCCGCCGCTGAAAACAACCCCACAACATCATGAATGGCATCCAGAAGGTGACGTGTGGATTCATACGCTGATGGTGGTCGATGAAGCGGCGGCAATTGTGCGTCGAGAAGGGCTCGATGACGAGCCCGCGTTTACTATCATGCTCGGTGCATTGGTCCATGACTTGGGAAAGCCACTGGTGACGCGTGAAATTGATGGAATCGTTCGAAGTATCGGGCATGAAGACGCTGGAGAAGTGCCCGCGCGATCGTTTCTGAAGACTGTCGGGGCAAATCATGATGCAACGGAGAAGATTGTTGGGATTGTGAAAGATCATTTAAAACCGACGAAGTATTATTTGGATGACCACAAAGAAGGTATGACAATTTCGGATGGTGCAATTCGTAAACTTGCCGCTCGTATCGCTCCAGCAACGATGAACGAACTGCTTCTCGTTGCAGAGGCGGACTATTTCGGACGTGGGCAGTGGCGACATGGGGAGAAGCGTGAATATCCTGAGCGCCAATGGCTGCTTGATCGTGCTGCGAAGCTCGATGTTCTTGCTGGTCCAGCTCCACACGCCATTACCGGCCAAGAACTCGTTGATCTCGGCGTCGCGCCGGGGCCAAAGATGGGGGAGATGATTCGTGAGGCTGATCGGTTGAGGGACAATGAGGGAAAAACGAAAGAGGAGATTGAAATGTGGATCAAAGACGAATTGCGATGGATGTAGCGATATGACCAGCATTCGACCGCTTGAAACGCTTCGTGCTTCTGACATTGCTTTTGCTGGTGGCAAGGGTGCTTCCCTTGGTGAAATGCTTCATGCGGGATTTCCGGTGCCGTCAGGGTTTGTGATTACTGCAGATGCATACGATTCATCGAATTCATCCGTCTCATCTGAACTCGCAGAAGAGATACTCGCTGCGTTTGATACGTTGCATTGTGCGTATGTTGCGGTGCGTTCAAGTGCTACAGCTGAAGACGGTGCGCATGCCAGTTGGGCGGGGGAGTTGGAAACATTTCTAAATACGACGCGTGAAGGCCTCATTGAGAATATTCAGCGGTGCTGGACTTCGCTCGAGTCAGATCGTGCAAAGGCCTATCGAACAAAGAAAGGACTTGATGAGACAAAGATTTCTGTTGCAGTCGTCGTTCAAAAGATGGTGCAGTCTGAAGTTGCGGGCATCGCGTTCACTGTACATCCGGTGACGAAAGATTACGACCAGATGATTATCGAAGCGTGTTGGGGACTTGGTGAGTTTATTGTTGGTGGAGTCGTTACGCCAGATTCGTATATCGTTAGTAATACAACAAACGCCGTCATCGAAACGTACACATCCGAACACGAAAC
>CAYHKX010000117.1:0-2187 GCA_964357305.1 uncultured Gammaproteobacteria bacterium
ACGAGTGAGAACCCCTCGGGAATGGTGATCCGCACAAAGTCTGCATCGTGGCTGTGAAGTTCGGTAAGAATCGCTTGGTAGCTCATGCCGTCCGACACAACATAATTTCCTGGGTACACCGTGGCGTCATCAAAAAATTTTGCGTACACACGAATCCAAAACGCGCTCGCAATATTCGCGTGGTCCAGATCTTCGGCAACGCGAGCAAAACTTGAGCCCTCACGCACCACAAGCAGCACATCTGCCTCGTCGCCATTCGGTTCTGCATACCACGCCGCACTCGCAAACAGATATACAACGATCATCGCGACAACGAGACCGATACCGATGAACAGGGCGATGATTTGCAGGCGGTCAGGAGACGCGGGACGGGCACGATAATGAACGTCGGAGGGCATAGGGAGAGAAGTTCGTAGTGCGTAAATGCAGCCTGAGTCATTGCGAGCGCAGCGAAGCAATCTAGGCCTAGATTGCTTCGTCGGGATTACCCTTCTCGCAATGACGGAGTGATCGAGAGAATGTGAGTTGCGACGCGAGCGAGGCGTTCGTGGGTTCCAGAATCGAACCAGGGTTCAGTGGCATGATAAAAGCCAACTGAACGACCAGACGTCGCAATGCGTGGCCATACGTGTACCTCATTCGAAATCGGCAGGACGTCGTCAACGATATCACGTACTGATCGGTTCATGATGTACCAACCGGAACTGATAAATCCGGTTTCTTTTCCTGCGAGCTCCGTTTCTGCCTGCGAACGGTCCACGTACGCCTCAAGATTCTTATGCTCAACATTTGGTCTGAGAATTTCATACTTGGCAATATCGACGCTTGGAAGTTCTATACCGGCGATAGTCGCGATGTCGCCGTGGGCACGATGCCGTTCCCAGAATTGCGCCACATCGATCCAGAACAGATTGTCTGCATTTGCGACAATAAAGTTTTCATTCAGCTCGTCCCAGTGCACCAGTTTCGTCCATCCGCCCGTTCCCATGGGTTCCGGCTCTACGAGGTACGAAAGATGCATGCCAAGCTGCGAACCATCGCCGAATGTTTCTTGAATCATGTGTCCTAGGTGCGCAACGGAAATAGCCACCCTCGTGATGCCTGCGGCACGAAGATGCTCAAGCACATATTGCATCATGGGCTTGCCGTGAATGAGCACGAGAGGTTTCGGGAGATTGTCGGTGAGCGGCGCAAGGCGCGTTCCTTTCCCGCCGGCAAGAAGAATAGCTTGTATTGGCATACGTATACCATCTGTTCTATCACAAAACGCGAGCTCTTTCGAGCCCGCGCCTTGAGAAGGAATTTTTTCTGATTATCGAGCTCTCGCGGACCGCATGTTGCTCAGATCCACATGAATATCTGAGCTATTCTCCACATCCTCACCGTGATTAAAATGTCCCCATGCAGTGACCGGCACATCAATCACGTAATCAGCCCAGTCCTCACCATAAAGCGATTCTGCAACGTCCTCCGAGACAATCCAACGAAGCGTATTTCCGGCTTCTAGTGCATACACACGATTAATGGAGTTCACCTTCACAAGCACCACACCTGCCTTTGGGAGCATTGGTGCGGCGATTGTGTAGGCTGAAAGCTCATCATCACCGACCACTACCAGATCATCAAAATTGTCTGCATAAGTGGAAAAGGTCTGCGCGTCCAGGAATGGGTGGCGCATACCGTTATGCACGTAGTACACCGTGTCCCATGATTCACCTTTGATAAACACATCATTAACAAGTATACCTTCATCCTCAACCAATTCATCAGGAATATCCTCTTCCTCAGGAATATCATCATCAACTTCTTCCTCAACAACATTTTCTCTACCGATACTAAATGTACTAGACTCGTCTGTTGCAAGTACAGTGAGTAAATCCGTTGCACGAGCAACGATAATCACATCTGATCCAACCATTTCTGGCGCCGTCCAGGTATACGACGAATCATTGAGGGTGTGTAGCACGATCGGCATCAGGGTGACACCGCCGTCAAGCGAATACAACAAAGAGACAAATGCTGGGGTACCGGTCCCATACATCGTATGCCAAGTGATGTCTACATCTTCACCGGGAAGAAACACATCAGCATCCGAAGGAGTAATGAGCTCGATATCGTACGTTGTTATTGACAATGAGCCAGAATCTTCCTCACTTTCCGAATCGGAATACAACGTATCAGTCATTG
>CAYHKX010000118.1:0-2165 GCA_964357305.1 uncultured Gammaproteobacteria bacterium
ACCAAAGCGGGCGTTGAGCCGTGTTACCCCTACCTTCTCTACATGCTCATCGCAAGAGTTCTAACGTCGCGTACTAGCTCCTGCCACGTCGGGCGCGACCGACGTGGCCTGCCACGAAAGTGATAGGTCACGTCTCTGGTACCGATATGACAACACAAAAACGCCGAAGGGCGTTTTTGTGCTTGTACGGTATACTTTTGCAATATGTGGTTCTTCTATATTCTCCAAAGTCTCATAAATGAAGAAAATTATGAAGAAAATGTCGATTACCACTGTTACGATGAAACGTATATGGTTCATCGGCGCTGGCATCGTCATCGTTGCCGCATTCATCTACGTCATGGTCGTACGCGGCGCTATCGATCGCAATCTTGAGGCGGCGTTCGAGAATACCAACTGTCCCGAACCGGAGCCGCGAGAGTATCCGACGGGCTATTACGCCGGACCATTGTGGGATACCCACATCCATATCCCCACGATTTTTGATGGGCCATTCGAAAAGCTCGGACCGAATGACATGCCGGTGCTTGGCGGCAACGTCACCATGGGCGACATTATGTGTACGTTCGCAACTGAGGGAACAGAAAAGGCTTTTGGTTTTTTTAGTGTCTATCGCATCCTGACAGACGCCATGGTCAAAGTTGCCGCACGGACGGTAGAGCAATACCCCGGGCAATTCGTCCCGTTTATCATGCCACCGGACCGCGATGACATGCCTTCCGGCTCGCCTACGGTCGACGCCGAAACGCTCAAACGAATGCTTGATGTATCGCCAGGACTCTTTAAGGGCTACGGTGAGATCGGATTGTACGCACGTGAAGACGGCTCGGCGGAACTTCCGCCAGACGACCCCGAGATGCTTGCGATCTACGATGCTCTCACTGCGATGGGGATCTCGCTTGCATATGTACATCTCGGCGTAGGCCATGAAGACAACTTGGCACGTGCGGCGGATATGTACCCGCACATCAACTATATTTTTCACGGTGACCAGCTCGTTATGTACGAAGAAGATGCGCAGCAAAATCTTTCTGCGATTGACGAGCTACTCACCAACCATCCCAACATCTTTTACGGTATCGACGAACTGTACGGCGACGACTTTCTGTTGCGTCCCGAAGTGAGCAAAGAAGCGTTCTTTTCATACTTCAATGATTACGGGCCACTTCTTGAGGAAGACATAGCGACCTGGAGCGCTTTTATTGAGCGACATCCCACACAAGTGCTCTGGGGGACGGATCGCGGCTGGAGTTCGGCCTGGTCGCTCGACATCGAGACCGGCCTACTTCTCACCGACTACGCACGAGCGTTTATCGGCCGACTCGACGAGGATGTGCGTGATCTCTACGCGTATAAAAATGCTGAGCGATTACTCAATAGCACCCTCACGCAAGGTGCTAACCCCATCAACTAACCCCAGTCACAAAACCTCATCCTGAAAGGACTGGAGGGTAACAGACTGTACTTTTTCTTCAAATCTGCTATACTTTTTCCGGCCTCATGCCAAGGAGCACGTCGTGACGTACGCTGAAATCATGTTCAACCGCTCGCGCATCCTCACCATTTTACTCGCCAATCCGGCGGGTGGGCTGTACATCGCGCACCATGGATTCACATACGACAGGTACCATCAATGCGATCAGTTGGTGAACGCGGAAGCGCGGCAAGAGTGTCGCGCGTTCGTCGACAGAACGACAAATGCCAGCTGGTAGCCAATTTCTGACCCGAGTACGCATCGGGTCGCCCAAATTTTTACCGCTTCGGCTGTTTTTAACATTCATCCACTACCCAAACAAGAACACATCTGTTATGGTGAAATCTCAGGATATGGAAGCCGAGATTTAGCGGCTCCTAACACACACCACTATGTCCATGGACGACGTACAGGTCACAGCAGATGACACCACAACGCCAGTCGTTGCTGCAACAGCCGAGCCAGAAACCGAACCAGCTCCTGCAGAAGAAACGCCAGCGGCTGCAGAGCCAGCGGCATAAGAAATTTCCCCATCGCTCCGCAAGGAACGGTGGGGATTTTTTTCAACACGCTATGACTACAATACAACCGCAACGTATTCTTTTAAAACTTTCTGGCGAACAATTTGCCGGAAAAGAAAAATTCGGAATCGATACAGATTTTCTCCTTGGCCTCGCCAAAGAACTGCACG
>CAYHKX010000119.1:0-2162 GCA_964357305.1 uncultured Gammaproteobacteria bacterium
TGTTCCAGAACCGCGAGTACAGCAAGTGCAACGTGGTGTGTTCCATACCGCCGTTATACAAATCAACTGGAGTCCAGTATTTGAGCGCTTCTTTAGACGCGAATTCCTGATCATTCTTCGGATCAATGTACCGCAAGAAATACCAACTACTTCCTGCCCAGTTCGGCATGGTATCCGTTTCGCGCTTCGCTGACCCGCCACACGTTGGGCACGTGGTGTTTACGAAAGAATCGATAGTCGCAAGCGGCGAATCACCGTTGTCGGTCGGTTCATACTTCTCAACCACAGGCAACACCACCGGCAACTGCTCAACCGGCACCGGAACCCATTCATCCTTCTCGCAATACACCAAGGGAATTGGCTCGCCCCAATACCGCTGGCGCGAAAACACCCAATCGCGGAGCTTGTATTTCACCACTAATCGTCCGTACTTTTCCGTCATCACCTTTCTCGCCTCCTCACTTTTCATGTCTGTGAATTCGCCGGAATCGATCAAGATACCTTCGTCAGTAAACACGTCATCGCCCGTCATCACGCGAGGCCAGAACGTATCGAAATCACCGTGCTGCAATTTTACTGCGACAACTTCTTCAGCCGTCAGCCACAACAAATCGTATTGTGACTGCTCTACTTCGGTTCGCTCTTTCTGTGCGTGACTTGCGAGGTCGAATAACACGGTCTGACTATGCACGCGACGATTCACGTTTTTGTGCGCGGCAAAGAAGTGGCTTTCAATCATGCCGCCGAGTGGACGAACTAATTTCAAATCCGAATATCCTGTTTCTTCTTCGACTTCACGACGCGATGCTTCGATCGTGTCCTCACCCTCCTCGACTCCCCCAGTAATGAACGTCGTCCATGGTTGCTTCTTCCATTTCAAACAGAGATACTTGTTCGTTTCAGGATCACGAACAATCACAAGTACGGTGTTTCGGAATGTGTTTTCTTTTCCTTCCTGTGGTGGATTACGAAGATCGTATACGGATGGGATCAACACCTCTTTCAACGAAATGCTGTACTTCTTCGCAAACGCAACATCGCGGACATCGTGCGCATCGCCGAAAATCGCTCCTGTTCCATACTGCGGCAAAACGTAATCTGCAATCCAAACTGGAATCTTTTCCTGATTCGCCGGATTTGCTGCGTACGATCCCGTGAACACGCCGGTCTTTTCTTTCGTGTCATCACCTCGATCGATTTCCGTTTTCTGTTTCGCTTCTGCAACGTACGCATCAACCGCTGCTCGTTGCTCATTCGTCACAATCGATGCAACCATCGGATGCTCAGGCGCAAGCACGAGGTATGTCGCACCGAACAATGTATCGATGCGCGTAGTGAATGTCGTGATAGTCTCCGATGTTCCGTCGACAACAAAATCAACCTCCGCCCCTTCGCTCCGCCCGATCCATTCCTGCTGTTGCTTCTTGATCTTCGGCAAATAGTTCACGGTATCGAGGTCAGAAAGCAAACGATCTGCATATGTCGTAATTGCAATCATCCACTGCTCTTTGTCCCGCTTCTCCACAGGTCCTCCACACCGTTCACAATTTCCGCCAACAACCTCCTCATTCGCCAAACCAATTTTACAGCTCGGGCACCAATTGATGGCCATTTTTTTCTTATACGCCAACCCCGCCTTAAAAAATTCCAAAAACATCCACTGCGTCCACTTGTAATACGCCGGATCCGTCGTATCGACCTCACGGCTCCAATCAAAACTAAATCCGATTGATTGTAATTGACGACGGAACGTATCGATATTCTGTTTCGTCACCGTTGCGGGATGAATCCCAGTTTTAATCGCGTAGTTTTCCGCTGGAAGACCAAAGGCATCCCAACCCATTGGGAACAAAACATTCTTCCCCTCCATTCGCTTCTTACGCGCGACGATATCGAGCGCGGTGTAGCTCCGCGGGTGGCCGACATGAAGCCCGGCGCCAGATGGATATGGAAATTCCACAAGAACATAGAATTTTTCCTTTTCAGATCCAGTTTCGGCGTGAAACACACCAGAATCCAGCCATCTTTTCTGCCACTTTCCGTCAATCGCCTTATGGTCGTACGACATATGTCTCATATCGTATCGAGAATGTGGGCAGGGTGCAAAAAATGTGAATAACTCTTCGTTGACGAAGTAAGCGAAATGTGATGAAATATTTTTA
>CAYHKX010000120.1:0-2157 GCA_964357305.1 uncultured Gammaproteobacteria bacterium
CATCGCATCGATGGAGGCCTTGTGGCTGGGGTTGAGACAGGGCTCGACACCCTCGATCACCACCGTCCTCGCCTGTTCGGGCGAGAGCGAGCGCTTCGCAATCGCGCAGGTGCCGGGGAACATCGATGGGGCGACACCGAAGCCGAAGAACGTACGCATTTGTGCCTCCTGTATGTGGGCCAGCTTGCCAGCTGACGGTTTCCGAAATGGAACCGATTGCGAACACATGAGATTCTTTCCTCATGGGTTCTTGCTCGAAAGGCCTGTTTTGCCTACCGGACAAGAGCCACGAAAATAGCGCTGATGTCTGAAATATTTCTTAGAAGAAACACCTCACACATCAGCGCTCTGAGTGACTTCCCACTTATCGGAGTCATGCATTTACGTTAATCACTATACCATTTTTTGGCCGTTTTGTCAACACAAAAACGCGGAAATTCCGCGAATGTTAGCAAAATTTAGAATGTCTCCTACGCGCGCTTTTTCTCAAGTACACCCGAACGGTAGAGCTCGATCATCACCAGGAAGGCGGCAAGAATTGTGGGGCCGAAAATAAAGCCGATCGGACCAAACGCATTCAAACCACCGAGCATCGAAAGCAAAATGAGCAGTGCATGCATGCGTGTGCGTCCGCCCACCACAATTGGCTGAAGCAGGTTGTCGACAAGACCGACGGCAACCATGGACCAAATTGCGAGCCCAATCGCCTGTGGTGCATTGCCAGACAGCGCGAGGTATATCACCGCAGGGAACATAATGACGGACGTTCCGAGCATCGGCACCTGTGCAGCAATCACCACAAGGCCAGCCCAAATCAGTGGCGCAGGAACACCGAAAAGCGTCAGGCCGACGGCAGCAATAATGCCCTGTATCACCGCAATAATAAGGGAACCGAACACGACACCACGCACCGTGGCAACAAGACGTTTGGTGATGTTTTCGTCGATACTGTCGCGTAGTGGACTTAACAAGAGCAACTCCGCATGAATTTTCTCGCGATCAACCAAGAAGAAATACAACGAGACAAAGAAGATGAATGTTTTGAAAATAATATCCGCCGAACTTGCAAAAATAGTGCCGATGTTACTCACAATCCACGTCGCAATATTCCTGAGCACTTCCGTAACATCAATCGCAAGAATTTGTGTAACGAGCACCTCTGGAAGCGCCTGCATGATCGGCAACGCGCGCACGTCGAAGGACTGAAGCCATGCGGGATCTGCAAGTGTATCTTGCACAAGATCAACGGCCTGATTTGCAGTAAGGAGTGCAATCGTCACTAATGGAAGAACAACCGCAGAAAGCACAAGCGCGAGCATGATCACTGCGGAGACCTTCGGGTGCCCGACCCAACGACGCACGTGGCGTTCTACGGGCGTGATGATGATTGCGACAATTGCCGCGGTGATGAGCACAACTGTGAATGGTTCGATGACCTTCCAAAACAACAACGCAATCCCTACGAAGAGAAGAATGAAGAACCAGCGCGCAATGTTTGCGGTATCAAAAGCCTTGGTCATAGATGTTGTGAGTATAACAAAAAATCTCCTTGCGGAGATTTTTTGCAAAAGTGCCGTTGCGATTACTCGCGTGGGCGTGCTTCTGAGACGCTGATGGTGCGACCACCGAAATCGGTTTGGTCGAACATCTTTACAGCGTTCGCCTGCTCTTCAGGGGTGTTGAATTCGACGAAGCCGAATCCACGCTTGCGGCCAGTTTCCTTCTCAATAGGAAGGAACACTGAAACCACAGTACCTGCTGCGCTAAAATGCGCCTTGAGCTCATCTTCGGTAGCTGCATACGGGATGCCGCCGACGAAAACGCGTGCGTTGTCTGCCATAATGGCTTAGTTACTTCTCCGATGCCGTTTCCCTGCTCCTCACGGAGAAGTGACGTTCACGGATGCTTAGCGCGTATAAGATACCACGATTTCCATTTTTATGCAATTCCCTTACCGAACTTTCGCAACCGAAGCGCGTTAACCACCACAGAAACAGACGAAAACGCCATCGCGCCACCGGCCACCATCGGGCTTAAAAAGCCAAACATTGCCAATGGAATCCCCAAAATGTTGTAGGCAAACGCCCAAAACAGATTTTGGCGAATAATCCGGTACGTTGCCCGCGTGAGCCGTAAAGCATCCACAACTGCGGTAGG
>CAYHKX010000121.1:0-742 GCA_964357305.1 uncultured Gammaproteobacteria bacterium
CACGGCCACGAGAGGACGGAATACCCTTTCCACGAAGGCGCAGTTCGTCACCAGCTTGCGTGCCTTGTGGAATCTTCACTTCGACTTTGCCGTCAACGGTATCGACATCAATAGTATCGCCGAGCGCCGCTTGGGTAAACCCAATCTTTTTCGTCACGTAAATGGTTGATCCATCACGCTTGAACCGAGGATCCGCATCCACCCGAATGCGCAAATACAAATCGCCTTTCTCGCCCAAGGCACCGATACTCTCGCCCTCGCCACGAACGCGAACCGTCACACCATCATCAACACCAGCAGGAATATCGACGCGCACCGTTGTGCGGCCGTGTTGAACACCCTTACCATGACATTCGGTACACGCCTTTTCCGGCTTCTCGCCAACGCCCCGGCAATCGTCACACACCGACTTCATCTGCATCGCGCCAAGCATAGTGCGTTGTGTCACGATCCGGAAACCCTTACCATCGCACGTCGCACACGTTTTCATGCTCGTTCCCGGTTCTGCCATCGTGCCAGCACAGCGAGCACAAGTCGAGTTCCGAGAAATCGGAATTTCTTTTTCCACACCAAACACTGCTTCTTTAAAACTCAACCGAATACCCACTTCAATGTGCTCCCCTCTCGCCTCGCTCCTCGCGCCTCGCGCCCCTCACCACAAAAAAACCCCGCGAGAATCTCTCTCAACAACAAAAACACACCACCCCCCCAAATATAAATAACATATACAACAGATCGAGAG
>CAYHKX010000121.1:752-2130 GCA_964357305.1 uncultured Gammaproteobacteria bacterium
CTCCCCAGATCCTAACGACTATACACACCTCATTGCGCCCCGCTCTCGTCTCTCTCCTCGCGCCGCGCGCCCCTCCTCCAAACATGCCGCCGAGAATGTCGCTCAAGTCCTCAAACCCTCCACCGCCGCCGAAATTAAAATCAAATCCTCCAGGGAATCCGCCGCCGCCTCCACCGAACGGATTTCCGCCACCGGAACCGTCGAACGCCGCAGAACCAAATTGGTCGTACTGCTTGCGCTTCTGTTCGTCACCAAGCACTTGATATGCTTCGTTAATCTCTTTAAACTTTTCTTCTTTCCCGCCCTTATCCGGATGGTGCTCATGCGCAAGAGTTCTAAACGCACGCTTCACATCGTCCTGCGAAGCGGACTTTTCTACACCGAGAATTTTGTAAAAATCTTTTCCAGCCATACCTTACACCCGACTCCGAATCATGCGGACCCCACGCACCACGCCGTACAGCACCAAACTCCAAAACAGCGGGAGTATGAGAACCACTAACGCACCCACCAATTGAACAAACGTTTCTGACTCAATGGATTCCACAAATGGCACAATTGGAAGAATTACCGGAGCAACGTAGATAGAAAATACTACGGAATCGGTAAATAGAGTATTGAAATCCAAAATCGTTGCGCTCAACGCCCAATACACCACATTCAACACTGCTATCACCCCGAACATTTTGAGCCACAACACGTCGACTTTCATAGAGAGATTATTTCTTCACATCAACGTCAATCACCTGTTGATGCTTCTTTCGCTTCCCAACAAGAAGATTCATCAACCAATTCCGCACCGCTGGAAGCGACACGACGTACAGAATGCCAGCAAGAAATGTTTTCAGCGTTCCCGTGCGAAACGATTGCCAACGTGATGCCATATTATTTGCAATTGCAACCGTCGCCACAACAGCCTCCTGCTTGCTTTTCCTCCGAAGATCCTGCGCTGTCCTCAGGATGACACGCGCTTCCATCAGCGCAGCAGCGTGCGCCTTGTGCCTCGCCACTCGCGCCTTTCACCGACGTCATATCGTCTGGCCGAACTTCTGTTGGCGTGTCGCTACGGCGTGCGAACATGAACTTGAGCTTTTGGAGGATTTTCATAGTCCTTCTATTTTAACCTACTTGCTTCACATCGGCATACCAGGTGCACAATTCAAGCGGTTCTGCACCGTCAACACGGGCCCAAATGCGATATTCCCCTGCTTTTGGCATTGTCATCCCACCAATGCGGACCAAGAGATTCGCGTTCGGGCCTTTAATCGCCTGTTTAAACATCGTTCCTTTCTCCACCATAGTATTCGACGCATCCGTGACATATACCTCAATTGCCGGCGCCTCGGGCAATTGCGTGAACCGCACCGCAAGGAAGCCG
>CAYHKX010000122.1:0-2123 GCA_964357305.1 uncultured Gammaproteobacteria bacterium
GCTGTTTTGTTGCCCCCCCGCCGCCGCATCCCTCTCTGCCATGGTTACTGTAGCAGACGTGTGCTCTTCCGCTCTAGTGGAACAGGACGGACAGTGGGTGACGCATGAAGTAACCACTGGCAAGCCATCGGTGACGTACAAAGCGCGCGACGTGATGCGGAACATGGCAGAGTGCGCGTGGCAGTGTGGTGATCCTGGAATTCAGTACGATACCACCACGAATGTTTGGCATACGTGTAAAAGTACTGGTCGTATTAACGCGAGCAATCCATGTTCTGAGTACATGTTCTTGGACGATACCGCATGTAACCTGTCGTCACTCAATTTGATGAAGTTTCGTAAGGAGGTGAATGGGGTGATGGAGTTTGATGTGGAGTCATTTACGCGCGCCGCGAAGGTGATGATTACGGCAATGGAGATCACCGTGGGGAACTCGAGCTATCCAACGCCATCCATTGAACAGAATAGCCATGATTTTCGTCCACTTGGTATTGGTTTTGCAAACCTCGGTGCGCTGCTTATGAGCCGTGGTCTTGCATATGATTCAGACGAAGGCCGTGCGCTTGCTGGTGGAATTATGTCATTGCTTTCGGGTTGTACGTACGAACAAAGTGCGCTCATTGCCGAGAGCATTGGCGCGTTTGCTGCCTTCGAGCTGAACAAGCAGCCGTGTATGGATGTGATGCGGATGCATCGTGATGCAACATACGCTATGAATATCGATACGTTGCCTGCGGATATTGTTGCTGCAGCGAAAACGTCATGGGACAACGTGGTTGAGCAGGGAAGCAAGCATGGTTTGCGCAACGCGCAGATTTCTGTGCTTGCACCAACGGGAACCATTGCGTTCTTGATGGACTGCGATACCACCGGTATTGAGCCAGATATCGCCATTGTGAAATACAAGTGGCTTGTGGGAGGTGGCATGTTGAAGATGGTGAACCAGACGGTGCCAGAAGCGTTGACGCGATTGGGATATTCAGATGTGCAGCGTAAAGAGATTCTTGAATTTATCGACAAGCAGGATACGATCGAGGGTGCGCCACACGTCACCACGGAACATCTCTCGGTGTTTGACTGTGCGTTTAAGGCGAAGAACGGTGTACGTTCCATTCAGTACATGGGGCATTTGCGCATGATGGCCGCCGTGCAGCCGTTTATTTCTGGCGCGATTAGTAAGACGGTGAACATGCCGAACGAAGCGACAGTGGAGGATATTGAAAAGGTGTACATGGAAGGCTGGAAGATGGGTTTGAAGGCGATTGCAATTTATCGCGATGGCAGTAAACGCCAGCAAGCACTCACTACGAGCCGCGAAAAGGATTCAGCAAAGCAAAATGCAGAGTCGAAAGCTGTAGAGACGGAAGCGGTGCCGATGGTGAAAGTTGCTCCGGTTGCAGAGCAGACGAGCGCGCCACGTCGTCGCCGTATGCCAGATGAGCGCCGAGCAATTAATCACAAATTCTTGGTGGGTGGCCACAAGGGGTACATCACTGTTGGCTTGTACGATGACGGTACGCCAGGCGAAATGTTCATTACCATGGCGAAGGAAGGCTCGGTGATTAGCGGCTTAATGGACGCGTTCGCGACGTCGATTTCCATCGGGTTGCAATACGGTGTGCCACTGCAGGTGCTCGTGAATAAGTTCGTGCACATGCGCTTTGAACCATCAGGGTTCACGAACAATCCAAACATTCGCATCGCAAAATCCATCGTTGATTACATCTTCCGTTGGATGAGCATGAAGTTCTTGTCGTCGGAGGATCAAGTGGCTGTAGGTATTAATGTTATTCCGGCCGCTTCCGACCTCGTCCCCTCAACGCCCGACGTCCAACGACCAACGTCCGTCACAACAGAAATCCAGCCAACCATTTTCACCTCTGTTCCAGAAGTGAATCCGGTGATGGCACCAGGAACGGCTCCGGCAAAAGTAGGTCTCACGTCAACCTTCAACAACACCGCCGACGCTCCAGCATGCGACACTTGCGGCAGTATGATGGTCCGCAACGCCGCATGCTACAAATGCCTGAACTGCGGCAGCACCAGCGGATGCTCTTGATTCACAATTCATTCGTAATGCATAGGCGGGGCTCCCATGCCTCGCCTATTGAGAAAAATATGCC
>CAYHKX010000123.1:0-2102 GCA_964357305.1 uncultured Gammaproteobacteria bacterium
CGTCCAACGTGAGGCCGGAGGCACCACCAGATGTAATGTTCAACGCACCCGTCGACGTTAAATCACCTCCCCCAATTTGATAATCACCCGCACTCACAACATCGCCCTCTCCGTCGACAGTAAATCGAGAAGACGCACTAACAGCAACACCGAGAAGAATTTCATTTGTGGCAACGGCACCTGTAGCAGGATTGATATATAAAGATCCTTGACTTACTCCGGTGCCCTGCGGTGAGCCAGTAATGACGATGTTTCCATTCGAATCCGCCACTGGAACATATGAAGACGTTGCACCAACTAATGACGTAGTATAGGTATCAAGGGTATCGCTATCCATCGCATACGGTGCGGAATATATTTGCTTCCGTGGCGTCAGCGTCTCCCCATTCACAATAACCTCAAGAAATATATTTGCGGTAAAAATAGTGCCGGAAATTGCAGCATATGGGGATGCGAGTGTAGTATCACCAAGCGGCTCGGAGAAGAGTCCAGATGTCAATGTCACGGTCCGTGGGGCAATAACTGCGCATCCTGCTTGAATATTTGACCATACACAGGTTCCACCACTCACTGCATCGTACAGCGAGAAAGAAATCGATGCCGTTGCATCAGAAACCGGAACATTATTACTATTCAGTAAACGGCCTTGATACACAATAATTCGCTCAGGCGCTGCTGCGTGACTTATTTGTATAAAACCAGTATAGCCAGTAGCAACTACAACGCATGCAAACACAAAACTCGCAAAGAATCTCTTTGCGAGATCTTTTATCTGTTCATATTTCGTTTTCTCCCCCCGAATCATACTCACGTTTTTTTGGGATCCAGTGACACATCTATTGCCAATGGCTCCGGCTCACGCTTCTCACGGTAATCGATCGGACGAATAATTCGCTCATCATATCCTTCACGACTTGTACTCACAAAATACTCGTTCGGACCAACGAGAAAACTGTATCGACCGAGTGCGTCGGTCAACGTCGTCTCGACCAGTTTATTATACTTTGGGTCGAACAATCGAACGACGGCATTACCCACAGGACGACGAGTCAGCGCGTCATACACCACGCCCCATCCCTGTGGCTTTTTCTTCTGCGCAAGACGGCGGAACACAAGGAAGATAAGAATCTGTCCGATCGCTAAACCAAAGGTGAGAATTGAGGGAGAGAAGACATACACCAGTATTGAAAGGAGCGATCCGGAGAACGAGAACGCAAACTGCATCCTTCGCAACAGCCTTCGTCGTGCAATACTCTTGGGCTCCTGCGCGTTCTGACCCTGCATAATGTCCAACGGAATATTCGCCGCGATCGTTGCATCATGCTGCGTCACTTCAATGATTTGTCCGGTATACACATCAAGGAATACCCCATCGTCCTTCACTCCAGCAAGATCTGTGCTTGGGAAAATAAGCCCATTCTTTGACACGGTGACACGATAGAGTCCCGGATCAACAACAAAGAAATATCTTCCCTCCGCATTTGTCACCACAGATTTCACCAAACGATTATTGGTAACGTTGTATAAACGAACGATCGCGAGATCAATCGCAACTTTTGTTACTGAATTGTATACGACACCAAATGCCTTACGCTTACGGCGTGAAATAAACTGTAATGGAGAAGTGAAGATGAACTGAAGATACGGCAACAAATTGAATGATGTCGCAAGTACTACCACTGCAGATACCGCAGCGGCAACTGTAATCGGGATCGCGATAGTTACCGCAGTTTGCACTTCCGGTACGGCACGAATAGCCTCGAGCGAAACTGGGAGAAGGCCGATATTGGCTAGGGGAGATTCCTCTGGATTCTCTGGGTCCGCTGGATCCGTTGACGCAACCACCTCATCAGAATCCTTTGACAGAGTCGGCAATGCACAGAGTTGCTCAGACGGAATTCCAGCAGAACAAATTCCGTTACAGGCAATGAGTCCGTAATTCACCATGCCACAGGAACTCGCATCTGACGCACAACGGTCTCCCTGGGCATCACCACAAGACTCGACACTCACACACAAATCCTCAGAGGGAGCTTCTGCGGAACATACGCCACTACATACAATAATTCCGCTATTGACAATTCCGCAGGAATTTTCGCTCG
>CAYHKX010000124.1:0-2050 GCA_964357305.1 uncultured Gammaproteobacteria bacterium
CATCCCTGGGCCGGCATCACCGAATTCAAAAAAGCCTTTGGTGGTTATGTTGTTTCTTCACCCGGCACCTTCGATATCCCCCTGAATCCGTTGAAATACGGTGTCTATCGTCTTGCAAGATTTGTGAGAGCAATAGTGAAACGTTAAAGCTTAGCTTTAGCGAGGCTAAAGGAGTCTTTTTTTGCGCGAAGGTGCCTGCATCGAAAGAAAGCCGTAAACAATCATGAACATTGTTGCGCTTCCAGTGGGGGTGTTAAAGCTAAGCTTTGGCGTGATGTAGTTTTCGATTATTGAAAAAGAGAAGAATCGCGAGGAGGAGGAGGATGGTGATTTCCACGAGAAAGCTCCAGTGGAACATAAAGCTCCACACCCAAAATTCGCGCGTTGCTGGCACGGTAATCAGAAACAGGTCATGATCAATGAATGGGTAGAGCCAGTTGATGCCACCGACAAATGAATCGAGGACAAAATGGAGAATGAGATTGCAATAGATGATTGTGGTGATGACGAAAATATTTCGACGTTTGAATGCATGACCGATGAAGATTGTGATAATCCAAAGAGCAGTCCAGAATAGGGGAAGGTGTGTCCAGTAGTGATGGTGCAGGGTTTGTCGGTCGTCGATAAGATAAAAATACAGCATATCGAGGTCGGGTATGACGCTCGCGACAAGTCCAATCCAAAGGTAGGCTGTTGTTTGCAGTTTTCGTTGAAGAAATGTGGTGAGCAGGTATCCAGCTGGTAGATGTGCAATGAACATAGTTACGCGACAATATATCCAAACATAATCATCGAAATCATCGCACTTCCCGAAAACACGAGCACAAAAGCGAGGACGTATTTCATACTAGTTTGGGAGCATGGAGAATTTCTCTTGGTGGATGTGGTGGTGGGGAATGCCAAGGGTGAAGAGTTGCTTGCGCATCGCCGTGACCATGCCGCCGGGGCCGCAGAGGAAGATGTCGACGTTTGAGGGATCAAAGCCATTGAGGGCGTCTTTTGCCGTGAGGTACCCTTGTTTTTCACTGTTCCAAATGATGACGTTGAGGTTTGATTTTGTGTTTTTCAAGCGTTCGAGATCGCTGGCAACGGCATTTTCCTGATCGTTTCGAATTGCATAGACCAGCGTGGCATTATGCGTGTAGGGAAGTGCTTCGGCGAACGCGAGAAATGGTGTGATGCCGATTCCGCCAGCAATCCAGCATTGTGTGGTTGATCCCCGGGAGAACGAGAAGCTTCCATACGGCCCTTCGATCATTGCGGTATCGCCGATCTGGAGATTTGGGAGTGTGTTGGTAAAATCGCCGAGTTTTTTACTAATGAATCGCAGTGTTCCATCGGGTTTCGAGCTCGCGACCGAGAATGGATGCTCCTCGGATTTTACTGAGTTACTTGTGTACGTTACGTACGCAAATTGGCCCGGCATGACAGTAATGGGTTTCTCTTTTGGCGTGAGTGTTACGTCAATGAACGTATTATTGATCACATGAACAGAGGTAACAGTGTATTGCGCACGGCGAACGAAGATTTTGTTGAATAGTACGCGATAGAGAATCGCGCCAACGCCGGCAACAAAGAAAAGGAAGAAGAGTATTTTCAGTGCCGGCATGAACTGAATGTCGCCAATAATGAGCACGCTGTGTAACGCGCCAAGCACGAATGCGACCGATAGGAATTTATGGACGGTTTTCCACGTGTGGTACGGCAGTTTAACGTAGTACGTGCAGATAATACAGACCGTCATGAGGTACAGGCCAAGGACGCCGAGGGTTTTAGGAATGTCGCCACCAATCGGGAGTAAAAACATTCCGGCGTCTTTTGGGGAGAATATAAAATATTGCCACGCAAGGAACACGGGGTGCAGTGCAAGCATCATGAGCGCAAGAGTGCCGATGGTTTGGTGAAAGCGATACGAATTACCAAGATCGCCAAAAATCTTTTCTTGAAATGGGATCCGGACGGACAGGAGGAGGGTGTAGGTGAACGCGGCGAAGCCTAGGACACCGAGGATTTTTCCTAGTGTTGCGATGTCCAGTGTTGGCGGCTGATA
>CAYHKX010000125.1:0-2030 GCA_964357305.1 uncultured Gammaproteobacteria bacterium
GACGTCGGCCCAAAGGTGTTGCGGCAAAATGCCAACCGTGAGCGCGCCAAGAAGCGGTGAGAACGGCTCGCTAACGCTCACAATAACGGTTGCCGGATCTGGTGCGGTGACGATCGCGCCAGCAAAGCTTACGGAAAGTGGGCTGTGATACTCCGGATTCTGGATCGCCTCGAGAGTAAAGAGAACATCTGCACTGGTTACTGGTTGGTCGTCATGCCAACGTGCATTGTTTCGGAGGGTGAATGTATATGTTTTCTGGTCTTCTGAAACGGTATAGGATTCGGCGAGATCTGGTACCAGTGCGCCGTGCTGGTCTGTTCGCATGAGGCCACTAAAGAGGAGACGGGTGAGGTCCGCATCCACGTCACTGCCCGTCGCATACAGTGGATTGATGTATTGCGGGGTGCCAATGGCGCCTTCAATGTATGAGCCACCAATTGCCGGAAGGAGCGTTTCGTGGGAAAGCCAGGTGCGCACACCGAGGGTGAGTGAAGAAAACAGAAAGATACCGAGCGCGATGTTTACGGCTCGTTTTTCCCTTGGATTCAAAAACCGTGGCAATTCCTTCCATTGGTTCCAGCGGGGGAATGACGAGCCACGGAGATGAACCACTTGGCGGACGGCGACCGCCTGACGCGAAGGAGAGCGTCGCATGTGCACAAAACCGCGGATCGAAGCGATCGCGCTCTGGAAAAGCGTACGAACTGCAGAAAGTGGGGAAGGAATATGGTCTGATTAGACCGTGAAGAGACTGTTAGCCAAAGAAACAAGAAGGAAGGTGATGGCAAAAAATACGGTTGCGAGGTGGAGCTTTTTCTCAATGCCGCGTCTGGTGCGATAGAAACTTCCATCGCCACCAAACGCGAGGCCGACGCTTGCACCGCGTGCTTGAATAAGAATGGAAGTGGTGAGCAAAACCGCAAGAATGACCTGAACAATATCGAGAATCATAGTAGGAGGAGTATACCAAATCCAGCCGTCTCAGTAAAGTGATTGGGGAATATTTGTGCTATCATTGGCGAAGAATATGGAGGAGATGAATATACTAGATGATCGGACGTCGGACGTCGGACGTCGGACGTCAAGATTTTCGACCCACAAGATTCTCGGCACCTCAGCGTTTGCCTTGGTGCTCGTGATCGTTTGTATGTTCTCGTGGCGTGTTTTCGCGTTTTATCGAGATATTCGTTCGGGGGAAATCAATCCAGCGCTTGGGTATACCACCACGGATTTTAGTCGTGCAGCGACGGCGTTTGCGGTACGCGCCGCGGCAAGTAGCAGCGACACCGGAGGGATTCTGGGGGAAAACGATCCGACGCTTGGTGACGACGACGCGAAGATCACCCTTGTGGAATTCGGCGATTTTGGCTGCCCGTATTCCCGAGAAGTCGCGCCGATTGTTCGCGCAATCGTCAAACAGTATTCGGCAGACATTCAGTTTATGTATCGCGATTACCCAATTGACGATTTGCATCCTGGAGCATCGCTTGCGGCAGAGGGTGGTGGCTGCGCACAGGAGCAGGGTAAATTCTGGGAGTATTATGATGCGGTGTTTGGGATGTCTGATGCCTTGAGTGTCACAACATTGATGTCTGTTGTGGAAACGATCGGGATGGATCCAGAAAAGTTCGAGCGATGTATCGAGTCGGGGTACTATGCGAATGACGTTGCGAATGATACGTCCGACGGTGCGAAGGCCGGTGTAGTCGGGACACCAACGTTCTTCTTTAACGGGCAAAAAGTTGAGGGATCTATTCCATTTACCATCTTTAACCAAATTGTCGATGCCATGCGTCAAACGTAAACTCATCACTCTCGCACTTTTTGCGATCACTGCGTTTGCCCCAAACGTGAGTTTTGCGGCATCCACAGTGTGTGAATGTTTTTGTGGTGAAACCGGGAAGGGAGCGACTGATCAGGGTGTTACAACGAAAGAGGGGTGTAAAGAAATCTGTAGCAGGGTGGATGAGGAGTATGTGGGCTGTTTTACGGATACCACGAAAAAATTTCTGCGGTGAAATTCTGCCCAT
>CAYHKX010000126.1:0-2013 GCA_964357305.1 uncultured Gammaproteobacteria bacterium
GTTCCTTCACCAAATTCAAGACATCACCAGTGAATAGAAAGGCCTCGTGGCGACATTCCTCACGTTCGGCAACGTCTACATCCAAACTGCCGCAGAACGCGAGCGATTTCTGTTCAAACATATTGACAATCCCGACGACGTAAAAATCGCCATCAGCGGTTTAGCAAAAACATGTAAGGACAAGCATCATCACGAGCCGCCAAAAGCTCCGCATGCATAACGTGCACGTTCGCGTTCTCCTCAGCATTGTGCTAGAGTCAACATATTCTCGTCATCAGGTTTTATTCATGTCATTCGTGTTGAGAGGAGACCGCACGGTATGACATAGCATCAAAACACTATGTTGGATGCAAACGATATTCAGACGTTACGCGAGATGTTCCGTGAGGAAGGTGAGCGCATTGAAACGCGAATTGGTGAAACGATTCGAAAAGAATGTAATGCCGTTCGTCAGGATGTGATCGATGTACTGAATATGAACATCATCCCGCAACTGAATCGTTTCGATGCTCGCATTACGCGGCCTGAACGACTCCAATCTCAGTCATAAATCAAAAACACCGCGACGCTCGAAGCGTGCGGTGTTTTTTGTTATTCCCATTTCTTCGTGAGTTCAATCCCGGTGTAGAAATACTTCAGAATCGTCTCCCACCCTGTTCCCTCATTCGCCATGGCGAGCGCGCCGGATGCGGACATTCCGACGCCGTGACCCCACAACGTTTTGCCCTCGTCCCACGGTACTGGCACGGAAACACACCACGGCACCGTGCCGCCCCATACTTCACTCCACGTGCGTGTTCGTCCGTCAGACCGCGAGAAATATGCAGTAATTGCCGTTGCGCCTTGATACGTCACAATGCGTCCGCGAGTCGCTTCAATTGCTGTTGTGAGGTTTGGCGTGCGTAATTCTTGTCCGTAGCCTTTGTACACCTGATCAAGCCATGCATCGACATGGAAGAACTCGCTCGCATGTTTTGTGGCGCGCGTCCAGTGATAAAACGCGTATGTTCGTGCCGCGGTGATGAGTGTTTTCTGAAACTCAACATGTGAAAGGTTCGAAGTTTCCGCGAGTCCACGTAAATAATATTCCATCGAGAGCTCGTTAATGAGCCAAACGCGATTCTTCGTGACATTGTGACGAAGTTCAAGGGTGTTGCGGAATGTGTTGTCCGTAAACGACGATCCACGCGTGACTTTTCGATCAAAATTCGATACACGCATCACGGCATTGAATGTTTTTGGCACGAAACGAAGATACTGAGACGTCTCCTTTACCCCTGAGCCAAGATCGTACGAATACCCGGATCCGTTCCACGCAGCAGTCACGGACTCACCCTTCATCAGGCTGGCAAGAACTATTCCAGCACTATCGACGAGATCAAAATCGCTTTCGTCCGACGTGATCACGACTTCGTCGTCTGTTTCTTCGTCCACAATGAGCACGCCAACGCGCATGGTTGGCTCTGCGATATACGCCGCGGATGTTTCCGCGCTGCTGTTTTCATTCTTCGGCGCTGTGCGCGCAGCACCGGACCCTCCGGTCACTTCAACAGGAATCTCAATCAACGCGTCATCGACCGATTCCCCATTTGCGGTAAATTGGAAGTTCGTGGTGTACGTTCCATTCTCCTTTGGCGCAGTCACCGCAAACGATACATATGCCGTCTCCCCCGGCTTCACTGTTCCCGTTGCTGAAGCGAGCACATCCCCATTCCAGGAACGGTGCCTGAGTGAGGACGTTTCTGAGGACGCGATACTCAAATCTGGGGCCTTCAGTTCATAGTTCATCCACGTTGTGGTACCAATATTCTTAAATCCTGCGGTCAGTGATACCGATTTTCCAGAAATGAGCTTGATCTTGTTTGCGGAAACAATGGTGAGTTGCGCCTGCGCTGTTGACGGCGTCCGCGACGTCGCTGTGGTGGAGCCTGCGCTTTGCGCCTCGCTACTCACGCCCTGTACCGTAATATTCAACGTGAATTCTGCCCCATCGAACCATGCGTAATTTTCCGA
>CAYHKX010000127.1:0-2013 GCA_964357305.1 uncultured Gammaproteobacteria bacterium
AATATAGACTTCGTTCTTGGGTTATTGAAGCGAGTACAGGCGGAACGAGAAAAGCGCGGTATGCCTCAGCTCAAAGTGATTGCCACCTCGGCGACCATTGAGAAAGAGAAATTTGCAAACTATTTTGGAGGCTCTCCCGTTATTGAAGTTCCGGGACGAATGTTTCCTGTTGACACCCAGTACGAACGCGAACCGGTGCGGGATTACGCGAAGGCCGCCGCAGAACGGGTAAAGCAGATCGCTCGCGGAGGCCAGCCCGGAGACGTGCTTATTTTCATGCCGGGGGAAGAAGAAATCCGTCGAACGATCGCCGAGATTAAGAGTCATAACATTCCCGGAATAGATGTCCTGCCACTTTTTGGCTCCATGGCTTCAGAGGATCAAGACAAAATTTTCGATAAGAACCCGAAGCGGAAAGTAATCGTCTCGACGAATATTGCGGAAACATCCCTCACGATCGACGGCGTTCGCTTTGTGGTCGATTCGGGCCTCATCAAACAAAAGGAATTTAATCCATCAACAGGCATAGAAGCTCTTCTTACTCGTCCACACGCAAAAAGCGGGTGTGAACAGCGTAAAGGCCGTGCCGGGCGAACTGCACCAGGAACATGCTATCGTCTATACACTGAACAGGAATACAACGACCGCCCACCATTTCAAATTCCAGAAATCAAACGCTCAGATATCAGTCACGTTATTCTTGCCATGAAAAAAATTGGTATTGAAGACGTACGCACGTTTGATTTCATTGATAAACCCACGGATGTAGCAATCGACGGAGCAATAAAAACACTCAAGATGCTCGGTGCCTTGGATGATAACGAACGACTAACACCATTGGGCGAAACCATGGCCGAGCTCCCTCTACGCCCAGAACTTGCTCGCATGGTCATTGAAGCTGAAAAATACGGCTGCACGGGGAGTATTACGACTATCGCGGCAATGTTTGGAGAAAAATCCATCTTCGTCCGTCCGAAAGAGAAAGAACGAGAGGCGGATCAGGCACACGCCGGATTCAAGCGTGAGGGTTCGGATTTCTTGACTATGCTCGAAGTATGGAGACAATGGGTGGCCGCTGGATTCAGCGATACATGGGCGCGCGACCGCTACCTGAATGTTCGCCAGCTTTTCGAGGTTAAGGAAATTCGTGCTCAACTCATGCGCGAACTCAAACGGCAAAATATCGCCGTTCAAGATACAAATGCCACCACTGAGAGCATTCAGAAATCCGTTGCATCTGGTCTCATTCATCATTTGTTGGCATCGTCGGGAAGATTCTCCTATGGCCGCGTTGTGAATGGTGGAGGCGAATCCATCATGATTCACCCGTCCTCAGCAGCGTTCGAACAAAAGCCAACGCACATGATCGGTGCGGAAGTGGTTACGACATCAAAAACTTTCGCTCGCAAGTGTCAACCCGTAAAGACGGAGTGGTTGCCGGACATTGCTCCGCAGCTCCTTGAAGAACGCAATGCGACAGCAACATACGATCCAGCTCGAGATCTGGTTGAAGAAACCGTTAGTTACTCGTTCAAGGGCCGCAACACAACAATTGTGGAGCGCAGACGTGCGGTAACAGATGAAATGCGTGTGCGTGAGGAGTTCCTGCGGGCGCTTGTTGAAGGCCGAGTGGATTTGCCCGTCTCGGCTCACAACGCAGAATCCATCATGGCGCTTGAATCACTCAGAACCCGCTCGGGGGGTCTTGTTGCTCTCCCAGACATCAAGACCTTTTACGAAGGCCGTTTAGGCGGTGCAAAGAGTCGAAGGGAAGCAACATATATCAACGATCACCTCCAACTCGACGTAAATGAGTATTGTCCGCCAGAGACGAAAGCGGAGATCGATCAAAAATATCCAGAAGTCATCGAGGTCGCCGGTCATCGTCTCGTCGTTTCGTACGAATATACGCCAGCGAATCCTGATGGCTATCACGAAAGCGACCGCGTGGAGGACTTCAAAGCAACAATCACTATTCCCGGTGATATCATTTTGCGTTTGAATATGGAGGAT
>CAYHKX010000128.1:0-2012 GCA_964357305.1 uncultured Gammaproteobacteria bacterium
AGATCGGCAACCGTGTATGCGTTTCCAAGGGACTTACCCATCCGTCCGCCATCGATCTGTAAGAACTCATTGTGCATCCATACATTCGCTTCCAAACAATTCCTTGCCGCGAGCGTTTGTGCAATTTCATTTTCATGATGCACAGCAATGTGATCGATACCTCCAGTATGAACGTCGAACGGCAATCCAAGATATTTTTCACTCATCGCCGAACATTCGATGTGCCAACCAGGAAATCCTTTTCCCCATGGTGATTCCCATTCCATCTGTCGTGCCTCACCTGCTGGTGAAAACTTCCAAAGCGCAAAATCGGTCGCGTGTTTCTTTTCGCCGATCTCTACTCGCGCACCACCCTCTTTCTCCTCCAAAGACTGTCCCGAAAGCTGTCCATAGTTTGCGAGCTTCGACGTATCAAAATACACACCGTCTGCAATCGTGTACGCGTACCCATTCTTTTCAATCGCTTCGATGAATGCAATTTGTTCCGCGATGTGATCTGTGGCTTTCGGACTCACTTGCGGAACTTCGATGTTCAGCTTCTTCGAGTCTGTAATGAACGCTTTCGTATACTCCGCAGCAACATCCCATGCGCTCTTTCCTTCGCGCTTTGCACCCTTCTCTAATTTATCTTCGCCCTCATCCGCATCGCTCACCAAATGTCCGACATCGGTGATATTCATCACTTGCGTCACTGCGTAGTCGTTTGCTTCGAACATTCTTCGAAGCACGTCAGCAAAAAGGAACGAACGAAAATTTCCGATGCTCGCAAAATCGTACACGGTCGGGCCACAGCTATAGATTCCCACCTTCCCAGGCACAAGCGGAGCAAAGGCTTCTTTTTTTCGGCCAAGGGTGTTGAAGAGGTGGATCGACATAATAAGAGAAGTGTAGAGGGAAAATGAAAAAGCGACTAGACAATCGCTCCTTCCTCGCGTAACCGCTCGATTTTCTGTGCTGCGCCTCGATTGTACCCACCTGGTTTCCCGTCGGATCGCACCACGCGATGGCACGGAATGCCCGGATTGAAATTGGTTTTCATTATTGCGCCGACGGCTCGTGATGCACCAGGATTTCCGGCAGCGATCGCGACCTGTTTGTAGGTCATAGTGCTGCCTCGAGGAATCTTGGCGACAATAGCGAGGACGCGATCACGAAACATCGTCATACCTACGCGGTCGCGTGCAGCATGGCGCGAATTTTCTGGCGTTGATATTTTCCGTGGAGTGCTGCTTGCGCAATGACGTGCCCTTCCATGGCCTTCTCGATACTGTCGCGTGTGGCGCCATGACCGACGTCGAGCACACCGTCGAGTGCAAACACAATAAAACGATATTCGTGTTCACCAACACCTGGGCACGGACCACCGTACCCGACTTCAGAAAAATCCGTCTCCCCTTCTCGTGCGCCTTGCGGCACACTGTTCTCACGAATCTGTCGCACGGTTGGTGGAATATTCCACACGCTCCAATGTAACCAATTTCCGGTTGGTGATGACGGATCGTCAACAATGATTGCGAGGCTTTGTGTGTCGCCCGGCACGTCAGCAATGACGAGTTCCGGGTTCACATCTTTTCCGTCGCACGTATATTTTGCCGGAATCATGTCTCCGGAAGAAAACGCTGGTGACGTGACACGCATACGCAGTTGAAAGGCGCACTGCTTCGACAACAAGCGCGATGATGTGATGCATTGTACAAACGCACGTCATTTGCGTGAAGTGCGAACATCCACATGTGTATCACTTGCTTGACGAGTACAGAAAAATACAAAGCTGAAAACGAACTATACACAATAGTTGTAACCGGTAGGTACACCCATTGCAGAAGCATAAGCAACGACCTGTGGGCCTTGTATCGAGCCGGTTTAGGCGGCAAGGTCTTTATACTGAAGAATAGAGTCACAAAAATACCGGCAAGCGCAATAGTCTGAACCCTACTGGCAATAATCGGTAGTTGGTTAGCAGCATAGTCCTTGGGGTGAAGCAATAGTGGTACAAATGCCGCAAATGCCAA
>CAYHKX010000129.1:0-1993 GCA_964357305.1 uncultured Gammaproteobacteria bacterium
TTACTCGTACTTGCGCGCCCATTTCTGCACCGATGATGTGTGCAAGTGTGGTTTTTCCAAGGCCTGGGTTACCGTACAACAGAATGTGTTCAATGGGTTCGTTGCGCCCCTTTGCTGCGTCGATAAAAATGGAAAGGTTCGTTTTCAAGTCATTTTGGCCAACAAAATCCTCCAGCCGCTGCGGCCGAAGCGTGTTTTCAATTTTTTGCTCACCAAGTTCCGCTGTTTTCTCTACCAGCCGTGGAACCTCGGGAATTTCTTCTTCTTGGAGCATACACGTCAGTTTCTACGTCCTACGCACTACGTCCTTTATGGTACCCCATTCATTGACCAAAGCCCACTGTTTGTGCTTAATTACGGGGTCTCGGACATTCAGGTCTGAGACGAAAAATCACAGGAGGTATCGTCATGTCCGATTCCAAGCCGACCCCCAATCCTCAGACCGCCATCAGGCTTCGTCGTCGCGCACAGACGCCGTTGCCTCCGGGCCGTACGTTGTACGATCAGCCCGAGGAGGAGATTGAGTTCACTGGGGAAGAAGCGCCTGATGAGGTCATCGACTCGGTCGCTAAGCCGGAGGTGCAGCCCGCTGTCGCCGCCGTCGCAGTACCATCGCCTCAGCCCGCAGCACCGAAGCGCAAGGTGGTAGTGGTCGAGAATCCGCAGGCGCCGGAGGTCAAAAAGAAGGTGACGGTCGCTGTCACCAACCTCGCCCCAGCATCTCCCGTCGAGCGGGTCTGGGTGGTGAGTGGGGCGAACGTCAATGTTCCCATCATCAAAAGCGATCCAAAGACAGGAAAGCCAATTCGGCTCGTTGCCGTGTACCTAGCGTTCCGGGTGACAGACGTGCAGGAGGACAATCTCGGTAACCGCAAAGTGACCGGTATCGTCCGTTGGCACAATCTTCCCACGGATCGAGAGAGGAAGTGGCATCAAAAGCTCCAGTACAATGAGAGCGAACGCCTGAACCAGTTGGTCGAGGCACTGGAATACTTCTTCGCCTTCTCCGAAGCTCGTCCTGGAATGGCGGTGCAGTTATTCGCTGCTCCTGCTACGAATCGCGAAACGATGCGTCGTGGTGGCTTCCATTACTTCTCGGGGAAGGCAGGAGATCCGGCCATCAAGGTGCAAATCAACGTGGCGGGCGCTGAGGCACCATACACGGCAGCTAAGGTGTTTTACGAGAACGTTAACCCGTACTGGCTGCCGAACTTTCTGAAGCTAGAGTGGCCCTTCTTCGATATCACCGCCGTTCGTCGGTACCGGCTGGGTCGGGAGGTTGCGCAGAAGGGAATCCCGCAGCTCCAAGATGATGGCCTTACCCCGGTGCAACGGGTTGGGATGCTCGGCCTCGTGGCTGTGCTCGCAGGGGAAACTATGGCTAGCTTGTTCAAAGTCGCCTTCCGAGGCGACCGGCAGGCGGAGTCTCTGATGATCAATCGACTGCATCATCTTCCGAGCCGTACAGTCATGGGTACGGTGTTCGAGGACCAAATGAGGTAGTTCATTTCAACGTACGAGGGACCTGACGCGGAGCGCGCGTCGGGTCCTTTTATAAAAAATGACGATTTTCTGATATACTGGTCATAGTCGCAAGTTTGGCTTATTCAGGCCAAAAATACGAAAATAGCACCACATTTTCGGAATCAAAGTATATGAGAAGAGAAGGCGAGGGGAGAGAAATTCCTGAACACGGAGAATTGGTTAAAAGTCTCAAAAACCTTTTACAACGGAGAAAATTACTTGAGCGATGTGTAACGAAACGGGATGGTTTTTTTGGGGAACGTGAAGGGAGAATATTTTTAGAACGTCTTTGGCAGGGAGAATCGCGTGCAATTACAGCAGTAGAAGGGATTATGGGCGAGCTTGTTGCTCAGGCTGATGTACTGATACACAAAGGCGATGCTCGATCTGTTGTTGATGATGAAGATTTGGTGAACATACACAGAGAACATGAGCTCTTGCGAACAATAAAAAACCAAGCAGAAAAACA
>CAYHKX010000130.1:0-1982 GCA_964357305.1 uncultured Gammaproteobacteria bacterium
CTTCCGGTTACAAGGTTTCCGGCGGCTTGCACGGCGTTGGCGTTTCCGTCGTGAACGCACTTTCCGATCACCTGAAAGCAGAAGTGCACCGCGACGGGCAAGTTTGGGTGCAGGAATATAAGAAAGGCGTGCCGCAGGGCAAAGTGAAAGCGGTCGGAAAAACAAAAAAACGAGGCACGATCATCGCATTCCACGCAGACGCGACCATTTTTGAAACCATTGAGTACAGCCTCGATACCGTTCTGGATCACCTGCGTCAGCAAGCGTATCTCACCGCCGGTATTCACGTAGAAATTATCGACGAGCGCGGCGATGTTCCGGCGCCATACGGATTCTATTTCGAGGGCGGTGTTGCGTCTTACGTTCGCCACTTGAACGAACGAAAAGAAATCAAGCAACCAAACGTTTTCTACGTCAAAAAACAAAACGGAAATCTTGAAGTTGAGGTCGCCCTGCAATACACCACGGAATTTTACGAAAGCGTGCACTGCTACGCGAACAACATCGTAAACCCAGGCGGCGGAGCGCACTTGGCCGGTTTCCGCGCCGCGCTTACCCGCGTGCTCAACGCGTACGCACGCGATAAAGGCTACATTAAAGAAAAGGATACGAATCTTACCGGTGACGACACGCGTGAAGGCCTCACCTCCGTGATTAGCGTCAAACTTCCTGAACCACAGTTTGAGGGACAGACCAAAGATAAACTCGGCAATCCAGAAGCTCGTACCGCCGTCGAAGCGGTGTTTGGTGAAGCATTCCAAATTTTCTTAGAGGAGCACCCGCGTGATGCTGAAGAGATTATTGGTAAGTGTTTACTTTCGGCACGTGCTCGCGCCGCGGCTCGTGCAGCGCGCGATACCGTGTTGCGTAAGGGCGCACTGGAGGGCATGACGCTTCCAGGAAAGCTCGCCGATTGTTCGAGCAAGGACAACAAATCCACCGAGCTCTACATTGTTGAGGGAGACTCTGCAGGTGGAAGTGCAAAGCAAGGACGTAATCGCGAATTCCAAGCCATCCTGCCGTTGCGAGGAAAAATCTTGAACGTGGAGCGAGCACGATTGGACAAGCTCCTCGCGAACAACGAAGTAAAGAGTCTCGTCATTGCGCTCGGCACAAACATTGGTGAAGCGTTCGATATCACCAGCATGCGCTATGGTCGCATCATCATCATGACGGACGCCGATGTGGACGGTGCGCACATTCGCACTCTGCTCCTCACCCTGTTCTACCGTCACTTCCCAGATCTCATCACCGCGGGCCACATCTACATCGCGATGCCGCCGCTCTACCGCATCCAGATCGGCAAGCAAGTGCGGTACGCATTTACGGAAGAGGAACGCGAAGCGCACATTAAGGACATGACGGGAGGGAAAGCGGACGTCGGACGTCGGGCGTCGGGCGTTGAGTCTGAAGATGAAAACGATATCGTGACCAATGGGATTAAGGTGAACATTCAGCGCTACAAAGGTTTGGGTGAAATGAACCCAGACCAACTCTGGGAAACCACCATGGATCCAAAGACTCGCGTCATGAAGCTCGTGACGATTGAGGATGCGGCCATGGCCGACGAAACCTTCGACGTCCTCATGGGCGCCGACGTCGTCCCCCGCAAGAAATTCATCCAAACCCACGCGAAGGACGTCACAAACCTAGACGTGTAAGTCGCAATCACCTCAAAAAGCACCGAAAATTGGTGCTTTTTGGTTTCTTCGACAGGGACTCGGTTGCAAAAACCACGCAATTCTGCTAATATTGGTCGTTCGTTTCACCTCGTTCCTTGGAGAAAACAACGTGGAAAATCACCGCTGTTTGTACTGCCGTGTGCCGCTCACTCCCTTCAATCTGCTCGAGAACGACGCGTACTGGAAAATCGTTTTCACCGACGCAAAACTCGAGCATGGCCTCACCCAACAGGCCGCCGCGTACGCTTTTCCACCAATGCTCTTGCTTGCCAACCGCAAAAGGTGTATATTCTTCCCGTT
>CAYHKX010000131.1:0-1897 GCA_964357305.1 uncultured Gammaproteobacteria bacterium
GATGGGGGTGAATATCAAGTCTGCGCTCAAAGAATCGCAAACGGTTGGTTTTAGTGAGCTTGCGGCGCCTACCATTTCCGTTTCTGCAACCAGTACAGCAAGTGCGGCGCCAGACATCGCGACGGTTGATTTGACAGTTGAGAGTACGGCACCAACCGCACAAGCAGCTCAAGCCGATGCATCCGCGTCCATGACGGCAGTGATCAATGCGATGAAGGACTTGAATATTGAGCGCGCAGATTTGCAAACATCGTCATTTTCAACGTCGCCTGTATATGACTACGATGTGAGTCCGGCAGTTCTATCCGGTTATCGGTCGTCACAAAAGCTGACGGTGAAGATTCGTAATACTGAAATCGTTGAGGAAGTGATCGACGCTGGCCCAGCGAATGGCACAACGTCGGTTTCATCATTGCGCTACGAAGTTGACGATGACACTGTTGCGCAGCAAGAGGCGCGTGTTGAGGCAATGGCAGAGGCAAAGGTGCAGGCACAGCATATTGCTCAGGCCATGGGTGCTCGTTTAGGGCGTGTGGTGAGCTACAGCGAAAGTGCCGGTGGAACCTATCCGAAGTATTACGGCACTGCGGATATGGTAATGGAAGATGCTGAAGGAAGAACAACGATTGAAGTCGGAACGGAAGACGTTGAGCTCACGGTGTACGTGACATACAGCTTGTACTAAGTTCAGGTAAGCGGAGGATATGCTTGAGCGCATTGATGCGGTACACGCACATGAAATTTTAGATTCCCGCGGAAACCCAACGCTCAATGTGTCGGTAATGTTGAGGGACGGCACGCGCGGGCATGCCTCTGTTCCCAGTGGCGCATCAACGGGAACGCACGAAGCATTTGAACTTCGGGACGGTGACAAAACGCGCTACCGCGGGCTTGGAGTAAAAAAAGCGGTGCGCAATGTGAATACTGTTCTTGGGCCGGCAATGCGCCGTCGCGATGTTGCTGATCAACGCGGGATTGATGAAGCGATGTGCATCATCGACGGAACCTCGAATAAAAAACGTCTTGGCGCGAATGCAATTCTTGGCGTTTCACTTGCCGTTGCACATGCGGGAGCTCGTCGCGCAAAAATGCCGTTGTACGCGTATCTTCGCGAGGTGTTCGATATTGGGCTCAAAAAGTTCGCGCTCCCAACGCCGCTCATGAATGTGTTTAATGGCGGCCGTCATGCGGATACGAATCTGGACATGCAAGAGTTTATTATTATCCCACACGGTTTTTCCACATTTTCACGCAAACTTCAGGCGGGAAGTGAAATTTTTCACATGCTTGGCGACGTGCTACATGCGGACGGACTCGATACCGACGTGGGGAATGAGGGCGGCTATGCGCCGGACGTGGGGAAGACGGAATCGGCGCTTGAATACCTCGCAGAAGCGGTGAAGAAAGCAAAATACAAACTCGGAAAAGAAGTTGGCTTTGGGATCGACGTTGCGGCGAGCGAATTCTTTAATGACAAATCGAAGAAGTATGAACTGTCGACGGATAAACGAAAGAATACCGCGAAGCAGATGATTGATTTGTATCAAACGTGGAGCAAAAAGTACCCGATGATGAGTATCGAAGACGGACTTGCGGAGGATGCGTGGGACGATTGGAAGGAAATGACGAACCGCCTCGGAAAGAAGATGTTGCTCATTGGTGACGATCTCTTCGTGACGAACGTCGAGCGCTTGAAGCGCGGTATCGATGCTGGTGTGGCGAATACCATTCTCATCAAACCGAATCAGATTGGTACTTTATCCGAGACGATGGAGACGATTGGTCTCGCACGCGAAAGTAAATACACGGTGGTCATATCGCACCGTTCCGGCGAAACCACGGACACGACGATCGCTGATATCGCCGTTGCCGTGAACGCTGAATACATCAAGGCCGG
>CAYHKX010000132.1:0-1862 GCA_964357305.1 uncultured Gammaproteobacteria bacterium
TGGAGGATGTACAGCGCACGCAGGCCGCGAAGCTCGCCGTGTTCGACACGCTCTTTGCAGCGAGCCAGCACCCCGAGTGGGTGCGCCAGATGGACGGGGAGAAGATTCCCTATGCCCTCATGGCGGCACTTCTCCTCAACGTGCCAGGCTACGGTTCGTGGCGTTACTCGCCGTACGTGTGGCGTGACGGCGGCAAGGCGTGGCTGCTCGGCGATCGCGTCGTGCACCGTTTCCGCACCTACGCGTTGCCCGTCCTCCGGGAGTACAAGCGCTAGGCACTGGGACACTTGTGACTCGGGAGCCTTGGGACTTGTCCCTTGGCTCTCGTCCGCGAAGCGGACTCGCGACATCTGGAAAATGCCAGCTCCAACGGGGAGCGGCATCACCAGGTGTCGCTCTTCTATTTCTGGTATTGTTATTTCATGAATTTCGGTATCGATTCAAGTAATTCTTCCGCCTTGATGTTCAAGAGCTCGGATAGACGGAGAGTGTTGATGAATTCTTTGATGAGGGCTTGTTTGAGGAGACCGTTGTCACCAGCGCCGCCATGATCCTTATCTTCAAGATGCGTCGCGATTCGACCAAGCTGTTTCATCATGTGCTGGAGACTGTGGTTTATGGAGAATTGTAATCGTTCTTCCGGCGACAACTTTTGCAAGAGTGGATAGTTCGCGTCATCAAATACGAATCGCGCAGCGATGTAGTCAATTGCTTCTTGTAAGTTGGAGAGTTTCGGAGATTCGTCGGTCATAGTATTCTGGCAAAGTATATTGAAAATTATTTCTACTCCAGAACCACAGTGGCGGATGCATGTCGATCGGATCGATTCCTGATCCCTCGAGGCGTTCACGCCATCGTTCAGAAATCTTTTCTCGTGACCATGTATCAGCTTCGGATTGCGTAATCACTCCGAGTCGCACAGAACATTTCGTGATATGCGTATCTGGAGCAATATCAACGTACTCTCGGTTTAGTAACTTCACGTTTCCATATGCGGGCGTACTCATGACGAAGTTCCAGTAATTGAAAATCTTTGGACCGGAAAGATACGGAAAACCTTTTTTGTGGGTGTTTTGAAGAACGGTTTTGAGTTTGAGGAAATCGTTGTCGCAGTATTCGAGAAGATTTCCGAGACTCTCCCAATTTTCATGAATGGTTTCTGCGATTCGTCGCCATGTTTGAATATGTTTATTCGGTTGGAGTGCCACTTTATGTTTGAGAAGCTTCCGACGAAGTTCTTCGATCGACATTGTTGCAGATGCTTCAATTGAAAAGACATCGGTGGTATCCGGATCGTTATACGCTTTCAATGTCGCTTCCCACAACTTATAACTATTCCGTTGATAGTTGAGACTCATGGGCAGAGTGAAGTACGCAAGACGTTTTTCCCGATCCTCATCCGTAAAGTCAGGATTCGAATCCTCCGGCATCCGACAATTCCCAAGCGCCGACGATGCGTAGGCGGCGAGAAGCGCTCGGCAGTTTTGAAGAAGACGGTCGTGCATAGTTCAGATGTATTTCAAGCTTTCTTTTATCCGTCGTAGCAGCGGGATAGAGATTGATCCACTTTGCTTTACGGCATGTTCACGAAGTCTTGCTGCTTTTTCAGAAACATACGCTTCATAGTACACAATACGAAACGGTTTGTATGGTCTGTTTGAAATTGTTTCACCAAGATTATGTTCCGCAAGGCGTTTCTCAAGATTACCCGTCGATCCTTTGTAGAAATACTCTGGTTTTGTGAGGCTTTGGAGAATATAAAAAAACCACATATGAGACCCATTGTAACAAAAGAACGCCCGAAGGCGCTCATTTGTTTTCATATCGGTACCAGAGACGTGACCTGTACCTTATCGGTGGCA
>CAYHKX010000133.1:0-1846 GCA_964357305.1 uncultured Gammaproteobacteria bacterium
TTGCATATTCTGAGGTCGCCAAAGTGACCACAGAGAATGCGGTGCGATTATTCGGCTTGTATTAGCCACTTTGTTTATAAGTCTAGCGATCACGTCTTTTCATTCGTTCCCGAACGGGGTATACTCATGCCGCTTTTATGGATGATGTTGGCTCGTCATTGCGCTTTGCGCTCCGGGCCGTGACCGACCTCACGGGAACCATTCTCGTACCCGCATTCGTTGCCGCAATTCTGGGGAAATTTCTGGATGCACGGTACGGCACGGGTCACATCGTCTTCGCGGTGCTTCTTGCACTCACCTTCGTTGGTACCGCGATCATCCTCGTAAAAAAAGTTCGGCAGTATGCAAAAGAGTATCAACAGCTCATTGCCCGCTAACTTCGTCTTGGTGCCGCTTGCCGCGGAGCCAATTGCGCATCTCGGCGCATTTCCAATCACGAATGCGATGGTGAACGCCTGGATCGTCACGGTGTTTTTTGTGATTGTCGCGGCGATTGTCTCGCGACGAAAGACGCTGGTGCCGACGGGAATTCAGAACGTTATCGAGGGCGTGATTGCAACGATTCTCGGAGAGGTGGAGAAAGTGACGGGCGATCGGAAATCTGCGCGGACATTCTTTCCATTGATTGCAACGATCTTTCTCGTCATCCTTGCAAATAACTGGCTTGGGCTCATTCCTGGTACCGGCACCATCGGCATCTACGGCATCATGCACGGTGAGATGGAATTGATTCCGTTGTTGCGTCCAGCAGGAAGTGATTTGAACTTCACGCTTGCGATTGCCGCAACCGCGCTCATCGTCTCGCATCTCGCGGGCATTCGTGCGACGGGCCTGTCCAATTACGTCAGCAAGTTCGTCAACGTCAAAGGCATTTGGAAATCGCTCAAGCACGGGCCAATGGCGATTATCACCGCGGTCATCGAATTCGGCGTGGGGTTTATCGAAATCATTGGCGAAGTCGCGAAGGTGTTATCGCTCTCGCTTCGTCTTTTCGGGAATGTCTTCGCTGGAGAAATTCTCATGGTCGTCATGTTGAGCCTCGTGTCGATCGCGATTCCTATCCCGTTCATTTTCCTCGAGATTCTCGTCGGCTTTGTGCAGGCAACGGTGTTTTCGATGCTTACGCTCGTCTACCTGACCATTGCCACGACGCCACATGGCGGACATGACGAATCCCATGCATAATGGTGGCGGTTCGTGAGCGAGTGTGTGTTGACGGGATTCTCGTCAACAGACCTTCATTCATGAGTACTAAAGATATGCCAGTAGAATTTGCTAAGGCGTTTGCAATCGCAGTGGGTGGTGCTATGCCAGCACTCGCGATTGGATTGATTGGGTTCGCGGCAATGCAGTCGATCGGTCGGAATCCAGAAGCGGCAGGAAAGGTGCTTGCACCAATGTTGCTTGGTATGGCGTTTGCGGAAGCAATCGCAATTTACGCGTTGGTCGTTGTCTTTACCCTGTAATCACATCACTGCACGCGAGGGGATTCGATTCGTTCGAACCTCTGCGTGTGATGAGGTGATTGATTATTCACTGTGTCGGTCGTTGGGCGTAGGGGGTCGCCACGATGGGTCACCCCGACCTACAAAGGCCAACAAGCGACGCCCGATGAGTGGAGTAATTTAAAAAAAAATAAGAAAACTAAAGCAACTATCTGTAAAATTATTCCTGCTATTCCAAGCCAAGCCAGCTTTTTCCTTTGATATAAAAATTTTCTGATCATTGGACTTATATTGATTTGACTATACAATATAAGATATAATAATCGGAGTTTAAAAACTAACGGCTTTCATAAAAAATTATATGAAAATAAATAGGAAATTTTACCTTATACCTATTATTA
>CAYHKX010000134.1:0-1820 GCA_964357305.1 uncultured Gammaproteobacteria bacterium
GATACCCTTCGGAATATTTGTTCGTCAAGGACGACGCCATCGCCTCCTTCACCGCTCGCGAGACGTAGTTTTCGGATGGTATGAGTTCCAGCCCCTCCGCCTGCCGCTTTTATTCCCCCACGACCGCGCGATATATTTCAGAATCCTCCTTTTTTATGTGGGGGTAAAAGTTCATGTCTGTATGTTAGCTTCTAACAACCTTATCTACAATCTTGCGTATTTCACTTTGAATGTCCTCGATGGAGCGCATATTACCCCCGGATGTGCAGTCAACAACCCTCCAATGTGGCTGATGTGTTGCAAGCCAATTTGCAGTCTCATGACTTCGCTCAAGGTAAGCTCTATCTTCTTCGACTATGTCCTTTGTGCCCACATCAAGTGATTGATTTTTTGCAGCACGTTTTTCTAACAAAAGCTTTAAACTTATCTCAACTGGTACGCGCAGATAAATAATTAAATCTGGTCGTGGAATCTTTAACACTTCGTGTTCCATCTTATCGAGCCATTCGAGAAATGATACGCGCTCATTTTCGACGGCAATTTTACCGCCTTGATGAATCTGATTCGAACTTGAAAACCGATCAGCAATAATAACCTTCCCTTTTTCAAGCGCCTCATGAATGTCTCCAGACGACTCAAACCGATCGAGCATATATAACGTGGAAGCAATCTTCGGGTCCATATGGAGAAAATCGCCGTGTTTGCCTGCAAGACACTCACCGAGGAGTGCTCCGAAATAATTACGATCATATGCGGGAAAATCCATTGTTATAGCAGCAATACCTTCGGCTGAAAGTTTGTCTGCAAGTAACCGCGATTGTGTCGCCTTACCTGATCCATCGTTGCCATCAAGCACGATGAATTTCCCTTTTTTCATAAGTGGTAGTATAGGGCATATGCGGGACTTGGGCGACCTTTCACATACAAGCCTTCCTCTCTCTGGAGGTGGCGAAGTGTTCGTTCTTGACCCTGGCGCAACAATTGGTTCCGAGTCCCAAGCGATGCTCGGTGCACTTCATAGCCGCAATCCTGGCGGTATTCGTGGCCATCTTAAAATACTCGCGGAGAAAGGTTCCGATAAATTCATGTCCACTTTCTATGTGGGTTACGGACACAAATCGATCGGCGACCTGGGAAGTGCGAGCGTGTTCATCGAAGGAGTGTCCATGCTGGTCGCGAAAGCAATTCAACATTTTCCGCTCTACAACGGCCAGGAAGTTTCAACTCGCTATGTGGATTTCTCCAAACAGCGGTTTACAGACCCGGCGGGCACTAAACAATCTGCCGCAATACTCGAGGCGTGGCGCTCATTTTATCTTTCAGGACTCGAGGAATTGATTTCAGTGCTGAAAGAACGATACCTTCGCGGCGAGAATGAGGATGAGAAAGTTTGGGAAAAAGCAGTACGGGCACGCGCGTTCGATACGATGAGGGCGTTCCTTCCGGCAGCGGCCTCGACCAATCTCGTCTGGACGGGTCCACTTCGACAATTCGCCGACCGTGTAATGATATTGCGGCATCACCCGCTTCCCGAGGTGCGCGAGGTCGGAGACACGATCGAGAAAGCGCTTCTCATCGCCTTCCCGAACTCATTCTCCGATAAGCGTTACGATGCAACCGAAACGTATCTTGAAAAGACAGAAGAGAAATACGCGTATTTCGATGAGCGATATGTGCCCGATTTCGGGTTTGTCGATTATGTGAATCATAAACGGCTTGCTGAATATCGCAGCGCGCTCGCCTCACGACCGCCTAAAATAGAGCTCCCCTATGCCGTGCGCGACGCGGGGGTGGCTGAATTTAAGTTCCTGCTCGATTTC
>CAYHKX010000135.1:0-1761 GCA_964357305.1 uncultured Gammaproteobacteria bacterium
ACCGGAGATCATCGAACTCGGCATGATGTTTCAGAAGATGGGAGCGATCATTGAGTTTGGTGCAGGTCGTCATATCGAAATTATCGGCGTCGAGAAGCTCCATGGTTGCGAGCATACGGTGGTGGCTGATCGTATGGAGGCCGCAAGTTTTGCAAGCATGGCGCTCGCAACACACGGAGAAATTTTCTGCGAAGGGGCCGTGCATCGCGACATGGTGACGTTTTTGAACGCGGTGCGACTGCTCGGTGGTGATTACGAAGTTCGTGAGAACGGAATTCTTTTCAAAGGTGCTCCGAAGTACAAGGGAATTCAGATTGAAACAGATACACATCCGGGATTTATGACAGATTGGCAACAGCCGTTTCTTGTCGCAATGACGCAGGCGGAAGGAACATCGGTGATTCATGAAACGGTGTACGAGGAACGATTTGGATACACGGATGTGCTGAAGGAGATGGGTGCGGATATCACACTGTTCGATACGTGTCTTGGTGAGGTCGCGTGCCGATTCAAGGACCATAACCATAAGCACTCGGCGATTATTAAGGGTCCGACACCGTTGCGTGCAGCGACGATTGAGCTTCTCGATATTCGTGCTGGTTTGGCATGCATCATTGCCGCACTCGTTGCCGAGGGAACATCGACGCTTTCTGGGTTCGATCATCTTGAGCGTGGCTACGAAGATTTGTATGGAAAGTTGAAGGCGATTGGTGCGGATGTCACGATCGCATAACGAACATATGTTGTTGCAATTACTTTTTACTGCGCCAATGCTTGCCCTTGCATGGATCGCCGCGCTCATCATGGCGCTGACGCTTCATGAGTTTGCGCATGCGGCAGTGGGGAAGTGGCGGGGCGATGATACGGCGGAACGGATGGGACGGCTTACGTTGAATCCGCTTGCACATCTTGATCCTATAGGGTTCTTAATGCTTATCGCACTCGGGTTCGGTTGGGCAAAGCCGGTGCCGTATGATCCACGCAATCTTCGTGGTTCGAAATACGACGACGTCATTATCGCGCTTGCTGGCCCTACAATGAACCTCGTCCTCGCGATTATCGGCGGTGTCGCGTTTCGAATTGCGATTGGGGCTGGATTAGACGTTGTGGGAACTGCCCTGGGGCCGTTTCTGGTGTTCTTTGCGCTGACGAATCTTATGTTGGCAATCTTTAACATGATTCCCGTGCATCCATTGGACGGATCCAAGCTTTTGACGGTGTTTTTAACGGGAACATCGTTTGAGTGGATTTCAACATGGTTCATGCGTTACGGAAATCAGGTAATCTTGATTGCAATTCTCGTTTCGATTATGACTCCGTACGATCCCTTCTCCTTTATTCAAGTCCCAGCCTTTTTACTCTGTGACCAGGCCTTAGGGGCCTCTTGCGGTGGTTTGCTTGGTGTGTACTTTGGTGGTTGACCCCTTTTTTCGCTTATGTTAGAGTCTCGTCACTTTAAATCATGTAATTAGGGCTTTCTCATTTGCGGCGAGTTTGGGTGCGCGGCGAGCAAAGCTCGTGAGACGTACTTAACGGTACGTTGAACGAGTTTGCGATGACGCAAAGCCAAAATCGACCAAAGGAGAAAGCACTAACTATGCCAACAATCAACCAACTGATCCGCAAGGGTCGCACAAAAGCAAAGGTGAAGAGCAAGTCTCCAGCCATGCAATATACGCTCGACTCGTTGCACCGTAAACGCACCGTGCTCAGCAAGGGCGCCCCATTCAAGCGTGGCGTCTGTGTGAAGGTCACCACCAT
>CAYHKX010000136.1:0-1736 GCA_964357305.1 uncultured Gammaproteobacteria bacterium
TAACAATTCTGTTTGAAGATCATCGTCCAAAATATTTTGAAGCCTTTTCGAAGTTGATGCGAAAGACGGATATTCTTTGGACGAAACCGTCGGAACTTTCGTTTTATACCGGCCTCGGTATTCCAATTCTTATGGCGCCGACCGTGGGGAGTCAGGAAGATTTTAACCGCGCATGGCTGATGTACGTTGGTGGTGGTGCGGATGCGCCAGATCCGAAGTATATGAACGAGTGGTTGTTTGACTGGATCAAGAGTGGCGCGCTTGGCCGTATGGCGTGGAACGGATTCGTGAACGCACCAACGCACGGTGCGTATCGGATTGAATCTTTGCTTCGCGGTAATTCAGCAGTGTGGCGTGACTTGCCATTCATTGTGTAAGTATGCCGATGAAGAAAAAAATATCCCGCACACAATATACCGGTTTTGATGTTGTGGTGATTGGCGGTGGATCTGCGGGGCTTTCCGCAGCGTATGCAGCGAGGGCGCAAGGTGCGAGTGTCGCGATGATTGCGGATGGCGTGCTTGGTGGGGAATGTCCGAATTACGCGTGCGTCCCAACGAAGTCGATGCTCGCGGCTGCATCCAGATTCGATGACATTCGAAGAAATGCTCTCGCATTTGGTATTCACGTCACGAAGCTTCGATTCGATTTGGGCACCATGATGGAACGCAAGGATGCCGTGGTGCGGGCGATGACCGGTGGCCGCCGAATTGAAAAGATTTTAGAGAAAGAAGGCGTGACGTTGTTTCGTGGCACCGCACAATTTGTCGATGAAGAATCTGTGAAGGTTGGGACGCATCATGTGAGCGCAAAAGCATTTGTCATTGCGACGGGATCGGTGCCGAGTATTCCGCCCATTGCCAATATCGACGAAATTGACTATTGGACGCCGCGTGACGTGACGTCTATGGATGAGATGCCGGAATCCGTAGCGATTATTGGTTCCGGTCCGGTGGGGTGTGAGTTCGCCACATTTTTTTCGCTGATTGGCATTCCTGTGGTGATGTTTGACGTTGCTCAACGGTTAATGCCGCGTGAGGATGCTGAGGCAAGCGCATTGGTGCAAAAATCGTTGCTTGCGCGGGGACTGGTATTTCATGGCAATACAAAAGTACTCGGAGTGCAAGAGAAAAAAAGTGGTGTGCGACTGACGTACCAAACTGGAACCAAGCCGCGAGAAATGTTGCGCGTGGAGCGTGTGATTATTGCTTCCGGACGAGTGCCAAATGTGGAGACGTTGAATCTTGAGGCTTCTGGGGTGAAGCGTGGTGCGCGCGGTGAGATTCTTTTTGATCTCACCATGCGTGCAAAAGGAACGCGCTGTTTTTTTGCGGGCGATGTGACGAGTTGGATTCCGTTCACGCATACGGCGCATGCTGAAGGGCTCGTCGCTGGGGAAAATGCCGCCAAGCTTGCCGCGAAATCCCGTACTATGCGATCGATCGATCTTTCTGTTGTACCCTACGTGATTTTTGTTTCTCCAGAACTGGCAACCGTTGGGAAGTCCGCTGAGACGTTGGCTGCAGAAGGTGTACCGTTTTCCATTTGGCGATTTCCTGTTGGTGCGTTAGGTCGAGCGATTATTGAACGTGAACGATCGGGGCTGCTCAAAGTGTGTGTCGACAAGAAGACGGATCAGATCCTTGGCGCAACGATGGTGGGTGAACACGCCGGTGAAGTATTGCATGAACTCGCCTTGGCAATGTATGTAAAGATTCCATTTGCCACGGTGCAGT
>CAYHKX010000137.1:0-1729 GCA_964357305.1 uncultured Gammaproteobacteria bacterium
CAAGAATCCTCGAAAAAAGGCTCGCCATCTCCTCATCCATTGGCGATTTACTTGGAGTAATCGTGCCATCGAGGTCAAAAACGATAATTTTCTTTCCGGAAATCGAAGGGAGAGTCATAAATTTGGCTTACCTTAGCAACGGAGGGTATTTTACCGCTTTACGGCGTAGTGTAAAATACCTAGTATAAGAACAGCACACATAAATTACCTTTCTCTATGGATCCGATTATCCTCATACTCGTAGGTGTTCTCGTGCTTGGAGGCCTATGGCTCGTTGTCGTGTTTAACGGATTAGTTGCAAGTAAGAACCGCGTTGAAGAAGCATGGGCAGATATCGAAGTGCAACTCAAACGTCGATACGATTTGATTCCAAACCTCGTCAATACGGTGAAGGGATACGCAACGCATGAGAGTTCGGTGTTCGAAGATGTCACCAAGGCTCGCTCCGCAGCAATGAACGCCGGCACACCAGCGGCGCATGCAGAAGCAGAGAACATGCTCACCGGTACATTGAAGTCACTCTTTGCTGTTGCAGAAAGCTATCCTGATCTAAAGGCATCTGAAAACTTTGGTCACTTGCAGCGTGAGCTGGTGGACGCGGAAGATAAAATTCAGGCTGCACGTCGCTTCTATAACGGTAACTGTCGCGATTTCAACACCAAACTCCAAGTGTTCCCAACGAACATGGTCGGCAACATGCTCGGATTCAAGACATACGATTTCTACGACGCACCTGAGGTGGCGAACGAGACTCCGGTGGTGACCTTCTAAGGAAGATGGAAAATTGAAAATGGAAAATTTTCCATCTTCCATCTTCAATTTTTCTTCCCTATGTACAACGATATTACACACAACAAGCGGCGCACGTGGCTCCTCATCGCAGCGATGAGCGTAATTATCGTCGGGCTTTCGGCGCTCATTGGGGGAATGAACGGTGCAGATCCTGGGCCGAGCATTATAGTCGGAACCATGTTCGCATCCGTCTACAGTCTGATCAGCTATTACGCTTCTGCTTCCGTGGCGCTCACCGTGTCTGGAGCAAAACGCATTGAAAAAGCGCAGGCCCCGGACCTATACAATCTTGTCGAAAATCTCTGTATTGCGAACGGGCAGCCCATGCCGGCGGTGTACATCATCGACGACGCAAGTCCGAATGCCTTCGCAACGGGACGAGATCCAGAACACGCATCCGTTGCATTTACCACAGGAATTCTCAAACTCCTCACGCGCGAAGAGTTGGAAGGTGTTGTTGCGCACGAACTGTCTCACGTAAAAAATTACGACATTCGTGTCATGACTATTGTTGTCGTGCTCGTCGGCCTCATTTCGCTCATTGCGGATATCATGATTCACATGCGGTTCCGCGGAAACGAAAAAAATGGTGCCGGCATTGCGCTCGTGCTGATCGGCATTGCGCTCGCAATTCTCTCTCCAATCTTTGCGAAAATTATTCAGCTCGCCGTTTCCCGCAGTCGTGAATATCTTGCCGATGCGTCTGGCGCACTCCTGACCCGCTACCCAGAAGGTCTTGCACGCGCACTCGAGAAAATTGAAGGTGTCGCACAACCACTCCAGCGCGCAAACCATGCAACGGCGCACCTATACATCAGCAACCCGTTTGGCGCAGACGGCAAGCGTTCCTTCTTCTCTAACCTCTTCTCCACTCACCCTCCTGTTGTTGATCGGGTCACACGACTGCGCAACATGGGTCGGTAATACAACATGTCGT
>CAYHKX010000138.1:0-1668 GCA_964357305.1 uncultured Gammaproteobacteria bacterium
CGGCTTCATCCCGACGATTCCACAAAGTGCTGCTGGCTGACGAATCGATCCGCCGGTATCAGACCAGAGTGATACAGGAACGAATCCCACAGCAAATGCGGCGGCAGATCCTCCCGCTGATCCACCTGGAGTCTTTGCAACATTCCGTGGATTCTTTGTTTTCTGAAATGCCGATGTTTCCGTCGACGATCCCATAGCAAACTCATCACAGTTCGTCCGACCAACAACAATTGCACCAGCATCCTGCAATCGAGAAACCGCCGTCGCGGTATACGAAGCACGATATTCGCCAAGCATCCTCGAACTCGCACTCGCGATATGTCCCGTGTAGAGCATGTTGTCCTTTATTGCGATCGGTACACCAGCAAGGGGGAAATTCGTCTCCCCCGCGGTAATACGGGCATCAATACCTTTTGCTGCAGCGCGCGCGTCGTCCGCAAATACTTCTAAGAATGCGCCGATCTCTCCGTCTTTCTTCGCGATCCGATTCAATGATTCTTCCACAATCGCTCCCGCAGAAATTATTCCGGAGTTCACTGCGTCGCGAATGGATTTCACCGTCCAGTTGATCATAATTTATTCGGCAAATACTCCAGGAACTTCAAGTGCCTCACCAATCGCTTTAGGAAATGCCGCAACAACCGCATCACGCTCTGCGCGCGTTGATGTCACCACGTCGTCACGGAGAACATTCACCGCATCCGTGAGATACGCCTTTGGATCAACACCCGTCGTATCGACTTCTTGCAGCTTGCTCACGTACTCCAAAATAATCGGGAGCTGACGTGCCAACATCACATTTTCCTCTTCCGTCAGCTGTAATTTGGCTAACGTCGCCAATCGGATGATATCGATGTCCATAGATTACGCAATCATACGAAGAAATTCAGCTTCGGACAAGACGGAAACTCCAAGCTTTTCTGCATCCGCGAGTTTGGATCCCGGCTCGGCTCCCGCAACCACATAAGACGTTTTCTTACTCACACTTCCGGAAACTCCCCCACCAAGTAAACGAATCTTCTCTTTCGCTTCTTCACGACCAAGACTCTCGAGCGTTCCTGTGAGCACAAATATCTTTCCTTCGAGCACACGCTTGATCGCTTTCGCCTTCTCAATCGTGATACCAACGTTTCGATATGCATCTAACATGGTTGCGCCATATTCGCTCGCGAAGAAATCGACGATACTTCGTGCAACCGTCTCACCAACATCTGGAACACCGACGAGCTGTTCCATGGATGCAGAAGCCAACGCGTCTATCGATCCAAAGGCAAGCGACAGTGCAAATGCTGTTTCTTCGCCAACGTGACGAATGCCGAGCGCAACAATGAACTGATCAAGTGCGATGTGTTTTCGCGAGGCAATTTCGTTGACGAGTTTCGTTGCCGAAATTTCTCCGAAACCATCGATATCCTTCACATCATCGATCGTGAGTGTGAAGAGATCCGGCGCAATGCGAATGACATGTAGTGTCAAAAGCTTCTCAATACCTTTATCGCCGAGGCCGTCGATCGCAAACGCACGTGCAGCATGAAGCAATCGTTCTCGTTCGACCGCGAAGCATTCTCGATTCGTACACACAAGTGCAACCTCGCCTTCACGGCGCTCAACTACTGATCCGCACATTGGGCATTTCGTCGGCAGCACGACCTTCTGCTCTTTACCCGT
>CAYHKX010000139.1:0-1647 GCA_964357305.1 uncultured Gammaproteobacteria bacterium
GCAATGTGTCGTTTTGCGAAATTAAGGAACGTATCGTGAAGAGAACGCGGCACTTGCGAGTTGGGCAGGATGTTTTGAATATCGGCGATCGTGCCAAAGCTAAGCTTTAACATCGGATTCTTTTTTGTTGCCGCAAGATGTCGTCGCGCCTGCGCACTCCAGTGTTTTGTCGCATCCGGTTTCAAAATCGCAATCGCTTCAAAATGATTCATGGAGAATTTTCGGTATCGACGGCCGGATTTTTGGAGCCCATCGATCATGGTTTTCGGTGGTTCTGTTGGTGGAATCCATTCATGAATGTGCATGAAGCTTGAAGAAGGAAGCGTTGGAACAGCAAGATCCTTGGTGAATGTTCGGTGCCACGTCACAAAGCGGTTCTGAAAATCGGTTACCGTATACCCGTTGACATGTTCAATGAGGGGAAATGCCGATTTTGCTGCAACACCTTTCCAGATGAACGGGTCGTGGCTTGGAAACCCTGGTAATGGGCAAATATCGTTCACGATGCGCAGGCGATTCAGATTTTGGAACAAGCGAAAGCGCATAGAAGTAGGACGTTGTGCGTAGGCCGTAGGACGTAGTCAGTGGTGCTAAAGCTTAGCTTTGGCAGTGATTGTAGCATGTGGATAGGTATTGTTCGTTCGGTTTCTGTTTGGTATAGTTAGTTTACAGTTTATGATGACCTCCCCTAGAGAGCCCTCGAGGGGAAAATTTCTGTATGGATTTCACATTGGTGTCCAAATATCAGCCGGCAGGGGATCAACCGAAGGCAATCGAGTTGCTGACAGAGGGGCTGGAGCATGGTCTAAAGCGACAGACCTTGCTTGGGGTTACCGGTTCTGGAAAAACGTTTACCATGGCGAACGTGATCAAGAATGTGCAGAAACCGACGTTGGTGATTGCACACAATAAAACGTTAGCCGCGCAGCTTTGCTCCGAGTTCCGTGAGTTTTTTCCAGAGAACGCGGTTTCGTATTTCGTGTCCTATTACGATTACTACCAGCCAGAGGCGTACATGCCACGAACGGACACATACATTGAAAAGGACGCGCAGATTAACGAGGAGATTGATCGTCTTCGCCACGCGGCAACACAATCGCTCTTGTCGCGCCGCGATGTGATTGTGGTTGCGTCGGTGTCGTGTATTTACGGATTGGGTTCGCCAGAAGCGTATAAGAAAGAAGTGCTGCACATTCGCATGGGCGATAAGATCGATCGCGCAGAATTTTTGCGTCAACTCATCTCGATGCAGTACGAACGCACGACCGCGGATCTAACACGTGGTCATTTTCGAGCAAAGGGCGACGTGATCGAGGTGATGCCAGCGAGCGATGAAACCGTGTGGCGGCTCGTTATCGAAGGCGGAGTTGTTCGTGAGATTTTCGGACTCGACAAAGTGACGCGCAAAATGATCGCGCAGAATGAAGACGCATGGTTCTTCCCGGCGAAGCATTTCATGAGCGACAGCGCCGAGCGTGAACGCGCGTTGCGGAAGATCGAAGCAGAGCTTGCAGATCGACTGAAAGAATTTGAAGCACAAGGGAAGCTTTTAGAATATGAACGTTTGATGCGCCGAACGCGGTATGACATCGAGATGATTCGGAATGTTGGATACTGTAGCGGGATTGAGAACTACTCACGGCACTT
>CAYHKX010000140.1:0-1575 GCA_964357305.1 uncultured Gammaproteobacteria bacterium
CGTGGCTGAAGGAGAAGATCGACCATGCGACACAGATCATTGTGTCTTGTGAAGGGACGGAGTTGGTGTACGACGGACCGTTCGAGTCTGCAAAGCTGAACACTGGCGACTATACGGGAATGAAAAATACGGGTGGGATGTTCCCGATTGGCGAAGTATTTACGGAAGCTGCCGATTTTTCTCGTGCGAACGGTTTTGTGAAATTATTTGCTTACGCAGACGCGGATTTTCGCGTCATTGTTCCGCCTGAGCCGGTGACGGTGCGCATTGAAAACGGCATTCTCGTGGAGGCGATCAATCCGCCAGAGTCCTTTACTGCAGTGATGGACCAGATTCGTGCCGATGAGCTCCTATGGGTGCGTGAGCTTGGGTTTGGTATGAACCGCGCAATGACGAAACAGCGACGTCTCACGGATATTGGGAGCTACGAACGCATGTGCGGCATTCACTTGTCGCTCGGGCAAAAACATTCGGTGTACACGAAAGAGGGGTTCCCAAAACGAAAGAGTAAATATCATGTTGATGTGTTTGTGGATGTCACGACGGTCACGATCGACGGGGAGGTTGTGTATCGGGACGGTGCGTACACGACAGCAGCGTTGTTGTAAATCACGCCTCGGATCGTCCAGAAAGCGCGCTTGCGAGGGTGACTTCGTCGGCGTATTCAATATCGGCGCCCATAGGGAGGCCGCGAGCAAGGCGTGTCATCGTGATATCGAGTGGCTTGAGGTGGCGCGAGAGATACATGATGGTGGTTTCACCATGAACATCAGGAGAGAATGCAAAAATACATTCGCGAATGGTGCGTTCAGATTTCAAACGCTCATCGAGCGGTCGAACGTTGAGCGTATCCGGAGTTCGACCGTCGATAGGGTTGAGCGTGCCGCCAAGGACAAAATATTTTCCCTTATAGACGCCGGTTGCTTCGAGCGTTGCGATGTCGCGCGCCTCGGCAACAATACACAGTTTCGACGGATCGCGGTTGGGATCCGTACAAATATCGCATTCCTCACGTTCAGCGTACGTAAAACAAGTTTTGCAGGTGGCAATACTTGAAAGCTCCGCGATGGATCGGCTTAAGAGCACGAGATCGTTGCGCGAAAAGCGCAAAAGGGCGAACGCGTAGCGCAGTGCGGTTTTTGGCCCCACTCCTGGAAGTCGTCCTAAAGCAGCGACGGCGTTATGAATTGGAGCGGGGAACCGACGCATGTGTTAGAGACCGAGATTTTTGAACGCATCAAGGCCGCCCATCTCTTTCATTTTTTTCATGAGTTCACCTTGAAGTTTGCTGTTCACGTCATTCAGCGCAGATTTCACTGCGTCTGCAATCTTTGCACGATCAAGGTCGTCATCAATCTGCACGCCAAGCGTTTCGTGGCTGCCGTTGACGGTAATCATGACTTTGCCGCCTGCGCCTTGGCCCACAACAATGACTTCATCGAGCATGGCTTTCATCTGCTTGCTTTGTGTGCGGATATCGTTGATTTGCTTGAGTTTGTTGAACATAGGAAGAAATTATATTCAGTCATTGCGAGAAGCGTAATCGCGACGCGGCAATCCAGGTGAACCTAGATT
>CAYHKX010000141.1:0-1561 GCA_964357305.1 uncultured Gammaproteobacteria bacterium
CGATGGACTGAAACTTTGCTGGGATTTCCATAAAGAAAGTTTAGAGTTATGAGTTTCGAGGCGCGAGTATTACGCCGCCTTCTTCGAGCTGACCGCACCGAGAACCGTAACGAGACCGCGCAAGTTTCCTGCAAGGACGTTAACAAACGCTGTGGTTGGCGCATTGATCGTGCGGACAAGCTGGCCAAGGAGTTGCTCCTTGCTTGGCAAATCTGCCAAACGCTTCACGTCGTCTTTTCCGATCATCTTGCCTTCCAACACACCAGCGAGCAACGTGCCGACATCTTTCCCCGTGAGGAAGGTCTTCAATACTTTCGCCGCACTGACCTCGTCGCTGTACGAAACAGCGGTAAGGATAGATCCCTGAAGCGCTTCTGACACCAAACCGTCAATCCCCGCTTCCTTTGCACCGAGCTCAAGCAACGTCTTCTTCGCAATGAAGATATCCACGTTGTTCTCACGCGCTTTAGAACGGAGTTCATCGGCTTGTGCCATAGTGAAACCAGAAATGGCAATGAAGGCGGCACCCTTCATGGTGCTGAACTTCTTCGCGATTCCCGCCACGATGTCGCGCTTTTCTGATCGCGATTTTGGCATAGCTATGACAAAACGTTGTATTTCGCCAGGAAATAAACCATTTTGTTACGTTAAATAAATGAGCAGCCCTTTGGGGGCCGCAGACATGTTCTGAACCGTAAACAATTCAGAGCGAGATTCTCGACAGGGCTTACACCGATGGCTCGGTAACCTGTTGTCTGCGGATCTCGAGGACAGCGGGACTATACAAGAAGATAGTCCCGCCGTCAACACATGAATCTTAGAGAGAAACCAACTTATTCCCGAGGACGAAGGGAAGTGAGGATATTGATCAAACCAACCTCATTTGCGGTGCTTGCGGTAAGGAACAGGTCTTCCGTGCCTTCCGCCATTGGAACAGATGGAACATAAAAATCAACACGAAAATTCGGGGCTCCAGGAGCGCGCACAATGCCCTGCAGCATAGTTATCCCGTTAAACACATTCTTTTGTACCAACTCTTGCTCATCCGAAGCAAAAAACTTCCGAAGTGTCATGTCATCTTGAGAAAGATCGACTTCACGAAGCACCGCAAGCGCAGCGTCAGAAGACGTTGCATCTTGGCGATACACAGACACGCGAACGTCAGATTGCGCAAACGTCACATATTTCGCACCAGATTCCTCAGCAGAACGCACGGAATATACCCCCCAGGCACTGTCCTGGCAGAAGGTAAAGGAAAGATCTGGAGAAGAAACCATCTCCCAATCAGCGCCAAGAGAGGCGCACGAAAATGCCGAAGTATCGTCAAACGACTGAGTGCCACCGGTCGAGAGAAAAACATATCCGATGCCAGAAACAAGTACAAGCGCTCCAAGTCCAAGAAGAACAGATTTATTCATATGTCATCAATGTAAATTCCCAAAAAAAATAAAATATCTTTGATTATACTCATCGTATCATACCACCGAACATAGTACATCCTCGAATTATTCCTCAATCTCCGTAAAGAACCAGCTCATCAGGGTACTGACGGCCCACATGA
>CAYHKX010000142.1:0-1548 GCA_964357305.1 uncultured Gammaproteobacteria bacterium
TGATGTGGATTCGCGGAACGAGGCGACGTGGAAAATGCGACCGTGGTTTTTCACGTATTCGGCAAGTGCACAGTAGTCGCCGTCGCCAGAAACCATTACGACTACATCGAGCATGTCGAGCATGCGTACCACGTCGATGGTGATACCAACGTCCCAGTCCCCTTTCTTGTGGCCACTATCGTATTCGAGAAGTTCCTTGGTTTTCACTTCGAGTCCCATACTTGCGAGTGCCTCAAAGAACGGACGTTCTTCGCCGGTTTTGGTGGAAATCGTGTATGCAATGGCACGAACGAGTTTTTGACTGCCAACGACTGATTTTACAATGTTGCCGAAATTGACCTTGGATCCGTAAATGTTTCGTGCGCTGTAGTACATGTTCTGGACGTCGATGAAGACACCGACGCGACGTGTAGAAGTATCAAGAGGTGACATAGTGTAGAAAAGTTTGTAGTGCGTAGGACGTAGTGCGTAGTGGAGCCTGAGTGGCTACGCTCTACGTCCTACGCACTACGCCCTGAAATTATGTAAAAAGCCCGCGCGCCAATTATCGTATCACGATAGTGGCAACGCGGGATTTCATCATTACTTCTTGAGGCCGAGGGCCTCGATAAGCTCTGCGTACGCTGTAGCGTTTTCACGCTCCAAGTACTTGAGTAATCGGCGGCGTTCTGCAACCTTTTTGACCAAACCGCGGCGGGAACTAAAGTCCTTGCGGTGTGTCTTCAAATGCTTCGTAAGCTCCTTGACTTCAGCAGACAAAATGGCGATCTGCACCTGTGGCGATCCAGTGTCTGAATCGTGTGTGCGGAACTTCTTGATGAGTTTCTCCTTTGTGCCTTTATCGAGCATAGTGTTGAAACGTTAGCCGATCATCGGAGTAATGGGAGCTCAGCCCCGAAACCTCGAAAAACGGATTGAATTGACGGTGCTCAGTGTAGCCGAAAACAAGAAAAGACGCAAGAAATAGGATGTGTCGTAAAAAGCGGTACAATGGGGGTGTATGGTAAAAGGATTGCAAGAATTAATGCGAGAGTTTTGCGAGTATCTTGAGATTGAACGCGGGAGAAGTGATAAAACCACGAAAAACTACGCGTTTTACCTCAACCGGTTCGCGACGTGGGCGAAGTTTCCGAATCCAAATGATATAACGCTCGAAATGGTCCGAAAGTATCGATTGTATTTGAACCGGGAGATTGCGGGACGAGAAGAGGAATCGCTCCAAAAGAATACGCAGAATTATCACCTTATCGCACTGCGGGCGTTTTTGAAGTACTTAGCCAAGCGAGATATTGAAACGCTTTCGCCAGATAAAATTGAGCTCGCGAAGCAGGGTTCGCGGCACGTCACGTTTCTCGAGCCAGATGAATTAACGCGATTTTTATCTGGGCCCAGCGAAGATGGGACCATTGTGGGGCTGCGCGACAAAGCAATTCTTGAATTACTCTTTTCGACAGGGCTCCGAGTTTCAGAGTGTGCTGGCCTCCTTATTGAGCAAGTGAATCTGAAGCGCGATGAGTTTACGGTGAAGGGAAAAGGCAGTAAACATAG
>CAYHKX010000143.1:0-1508 GCA_964357305.1 uncultured Gammaproteobacteria bacterium
TATTCCTCAATCTCCGTAAAGAACCAGCTCATCAGGGTACTGACGGCCCACATGAGAATACCAACGGCGAGTGCCGGCAAAAATCCCTCAACGGAAACGCCTTTCACAAACGTTGTCATGAACCAGACGATTCCGCCGTTAATCACGAACGTGAATAATCCAAGGGTAACGATATTTACCGGCAGCGTGAGCACGATGAGAATTGGACGAATGATTGCGTTCAATAATCCAAGAATTAATGCAGCGACAAGCGCTGAATAGAAACTCGACACGTGAAATCCGGAAATAATCTGGGTTGCCGCAAGAAGCGTGAGCGCGTTGACGAGCCAACGGAGAAGTAATTTCATACATCGGTAAATTTCTTTTTTAAAGTGATAACGGTATTTTCAACTTCCGTGAGCTTCTCCTTGAGCATTTTTGCTAACTCAAGCCCGCGCTCAAACTTCTTCACCCCTTCGTCCAGATCGACATTTTGCGTTTCGAACCACTCGGTAATCGTCTCAAGTTCCGCAAATGCTTCGGCAAAGGTTGGTTTTTTTGTAGGCATACTCTTACAGTAATGATTCTTGTCGCGCATCCCCCTCAGCCACCACGAGAATGCTTCCCTCACCGAATTGTACGGTGAGACGGTCACCTGGAGCAAGATCGCTGGCCCGCCGAATAATTTTTGTTCCAGACCGAACAATCGCGTACCCCCGTCTCAGTACCTCATGAGGATCCATGCTTCGAAGTATTCGTTCGAGGTCGCCAACACGCGCGAGTGTTGCGACAATACTCAAACGGAACCGCTCGAATGCATAGCGAAAGCGTTGTGTGGTGTTCCCAATCGATTCGGTAATTTTCGCAATCGACCGATCAAGAATACTCACCGAACGGTCAACGAGGTGCACGCGACGATCGATGCTGAACTGTAGCTGATCCATCATTCGATCCGCACTCATGTTTATCGAGGATGTGATTGATCGCGCATCTGGAACCACTAGTTCTGCCGCATTGCTCGGCGTGGACGCGCGAACATCAGCCACAAAATCGCATAGCGATTCGTCACGTTCGTGCCCTACACCAACCACCACAGGAATTGCGCTCTGAAATACCGCACGCGCCACTGCCTCGCTGTTAAATGCGTCGAGATCCTCTAGGCTCCCACCACCACGCGTGAGCACAATGACTTCTGGGCGCTCGAGTTCTGGGAGCGCATTCAGTTGCGCAAATGCATGAAGAATTTCCGGGACGGCAAATTGCCCCTGCACATGCACGGGGGCGTGAAGCACAGTCACGCCATGCCAACGATTGTTCAGAATGCGCAGAAAATCTCCGTACGCGGCAGCCTCGGAGGACGTGATGAGCCCAATGCGCTCCGGAAACTGAGGGATGGAACGCTTCCGACCTCGATCGAACAATCCCTCGCGTTCAAGAGTTGCTTTGAGTTCCACATACGCTTTTTGCAGCGCGCCCTCCCCAACAAGCGTGATTTCGCCGGATTTGAGCGTTACGCGCACTGCGCCACC